>JAEWAC010000101.1 GCA_023391895.1 Bacteroidota bacterium | reverse complement strand
ATACCGCCCATCGGTCAGGTAAAGCCATTCGAGTTTATCAACCAGGATGGTAAAACCGTTACCGAAAAAGACCTGCAGGGCAAGGTGGCCGCCGTGGAATTTTTTTTTACCACCTGTAAAGGCATTTGTCCCCGCATGAACAACAATTTGCGGGTAGTGTACAACCAGTATAAGGATGAAAATAATTTTCTCATCCTGTCGCACACCTCCGACCCGGAAACCGACACCCCCGGCCGCTTAAAGCAATACGCCGACTCGATGCAGGTGAATACCGACCGCTGGGTGTTTTTAACCGGCCGCAAAGACAGCCTGTACAACATGGCTCGCCACAGCTATAAAATTGATGACCCGGCCAACAACGTTGCCAGCATTGACGACGATTTTCTGCACTCGCAGTTTGTGGCCGTGGTGAATAAAAAAGGCGATGTGGTGAAGATTTACGATGCGCTGAAGCCCTCTGAAATGAAAGAAATGGCGGGCGAGATCAAAAAGCTGCTCAAACAATAATGGTAACGCTATGGCTATAGTCAAACATATAGAAAAAGATATGGCGGACCTGCTGCGCAGGAACAACCTGAGCATCACCGAAAGCCGTAAAAAAATACTTTCCCTGTTCCTGCAGTCGCCGGATGCGCTGACGCATAGCGATATTGAAAAAAAAGCCGGTGAAAAATTTGACCGGGTAACCGTGTACCGTACCCTGCAGACCTTTGTGGAAAAAGGCATGATCCATACCATACCTACGGCGGACAATGCGGTGCTGTATGCCCTATGCAAAGACTGTACAGAAGGCCACCACCACGACGACCACATCCACTTTGTATGCAGCAACTGCGCAAAAACCATCTGCCTGGACGATGTGGTGTCGCCTAAAATAGAACTTCCCAAAGGCTATACGGCCGAAAACGTGCAGGTGGTGATCAACGGCCTTTGTAAAGACTGCAGCGGCAGCTGAGCAGAAGGGGCGCCGGCCTATGGGTTTTTGAGCGGAAATATGGTATAATTTTTATGCCCGTTTAGTTACTAAACCTATTGTTATGGCCAACATCACCAGACGCAGCCAGGCCGGCTATGCAGACCCCTGGAAAGACTTTTTTGACATGGGTTTTTTTGGCAACCGGCCTTCGGAAAGGGGCGCAGCCCTGCCTGCCGTAAACATCAGCGAAGACGAAAAATCGTATTCGGTAGAAGTGGTGGCCCCCGGCTTTAAAAAAGAAGACTTCAAGATCAATGTGGATGACGACCTGTTAACCATCAGTGCCGAAAGCAAGCAGGAAAACAAGGAAGGAGAAGGCAAGGCTTACAGCCGGCGGGAATACAGCTACAGTTCGTTTACCCGGTCTTTCCGCCTTCCGGAAAACGCCAAAGACGATGCCATTGCTGCCCGGTATAAGGATGGTGTTTTGGAAATTACCATCCCTAAAACCGAACAGCAGCAAAAAGCATCCAAGAAAATCGATATTCAATAAAGAAAGGGTAGTGTTAAGCTACCCTTTTTGTTTATGGCCGTGCATGGGTTTTTGAAAGCACTGCTCTTTTAAAACCCATGCATGGCCATCTATGGTTCTACTTACTTTACCTTAAGGTTTGGCCAAGTTATCTGCCGGCACTATTTCCAGCATTAATTTATCAACCAGCTCGCGGCTCATGGATTTGATGTTATTGTTGTATTGTTCCAGGTACCGCCAGGTCATTTTTTTAGGCGACTGAAACATTTTCAAAGAAATGGGCTGGTCGCGGTTGGTGATGGTGATGACCCCTTTCTTTGTTTCTTCATTGTTGCTGTTCAGCAGCCGGTAGGCTACCACCATTTCTTCATTTTTGGGCTCTATGTAAATGTTTTCCCAGCCGATATAATACACCAGCACGAAGATCAGGTTGCCTTTTTCCGTCAGTTCAAAAACAGCAGGTGCCTGATCAAAGGTCAGCTCCAGCTTTTGGCCGTTGAGCTTTTGCCGCAACCCTTTGGAATTGGCATAGGGCATAATGGTAGTACTCACATTTGACACCGGAATGTAAGGATTCAGGGTAGACACCGTAGAGTAATCCCAGTGCCAGTAAAAAAGGGCGGGAATGAGTTTTCTTTTTCCTTTTTGCGTGGTGGATACTTTTTCGCTCTTCGTTAAGTTATCGGTTTTGATGGTAATATAGTCGCTGCTTTTCATTTTTTGCGGAACCGTGCTGCCGTACTGCCGGTCAATCCACTTATCCATTTTCCGGGAGGTCAGACAACTGGAAAAGGAAATCAACAAAAAGAAATAAAGAACAGGTAAGCACCGGCGGCTTAGGTAGGCTGCTGAAAATTGCATAAGGCAGGATAGTTTTTTTAAATAATTAGTTTTGGCTTTGTGTAGAGCGGTATCGTGGGTTGTGAATCAACTGCGGAAAACGGCTATATACTTTACAGCAAAGTGCGCAAATATAAACGGGCACCGCCATGTATGCAAGCCATTGCCCATAAACCTCATTTTGGTTTATTCATACAGTTGTCTTACGGCAGAAGCTCCAGCAACTTATCTAAATAAAAAAGCCAACAGAAGCTGTTGGCTTTTTTTACATATTAAAACTCTTTCAAAAGTCCATATAAAATGGCTGACAGTTGATGGATGACAGTTGACAGAAGTGAACTTCTTTCAAAAGCCCATATAGGCCCCTCCCTCAATCCCTCCCCCGTGGAGGATAGATATTACTGCAGCTATAGAATGGACCTATGGGCTTTTGAACAATTCTGGTCTATGGATGTATAAGTTATCAACTCATTCAAAAAGCCATATCAACAAATCAACCTTTTAACTTATTAACACTTTCAAAACCCCATAGTGACTGTTATCCAATCTGTGAAATCTGTGATCAGCTCTCGGGCGGCACCGAAATGGCTTCCATTTCCTGGTGCACAAACAACATCAGCTCGCTGATGTAATCGGGCGAAAAGTTAAATTGCAACCCGGCGGCCTGGTACAACTCCGGCAGGGTGCGGGTGCCACCCAGGCTCAGTGCATTGATATAGTTTTGAACGGCTTTTTCTTTGTTTTCCTTAAACTGCTTCCACAGGCCAATGGCACCCAGTTGGGCAATGCCGTACTCGATGTAATAAAACGGCACTTCGTACAGGTGCAACTGCCGCTGCCAGCCATACTTGCGGTATTCTTCCAGTCCGGTTACATCCAGGTTGATGGGCGTAAACTCGTTGAGGATGCGGCGCCAGTTCTCAGCTCTTTCTTCCAGTGTGTGGTTGGGGTTTTCGTACACCCAATGCTGAAACTTATCGACAGTGGCAATCCAGGGGAAAATCGTTAATACTCTTTCCAGCTGGTGTTCCTTGGCCCGTCTTAGGTCTTCATTGTTGTCGAAATACACCTCCCAGTAATCCATGCTCATCAGCTCCATAGCCATGGAAGCCACTTCCGCAATTTCCATGGGGTATTGCTTAAAGGCCGTGAGCTCCAGGTTGTGCGCCAGGAAGGAATGAACGGCATGGCCCCCTTCGTGCACCATAGTGGTTACATCGTGCATCTGGCCGGCGGCGTTCATAAATATAAAGGGCGCACCGGTTTCTTCTAGCGGGCAGTTGTAGCCACCGGGCGCTTTGCCCTTGCGGCTGTCCAAATCCAAACGGCCCATTTCCTTCATTTTTACCAAACAATCGGCAAAGAAAGGATGCATGGCGCGAAAGCACTCAATGGTTTTGTTCACCAACTCCTCACCGGTTTGAAACGGCGTTAAAGGTTTTACACCTTCGGGCTCCGCTTCGGTATCCCAGGGGCGCAGCATGTCCAGACCCAGCTTTTGACGCTTGCGGTCGTAAATAAAATTCACCAGGTCCAGCACATGGGTTTTTACCGCTTCATGAAACTGGAAACAGTCTTCCTTGGTGTAATCAAAACGGCCCATCTCCACAAATTTGTAGTCGCGGTAGTTTTCAAAACCGGCATTTCGGGCCACCTGATGGCGCTTTTGAACCAGGGAGGAAAACAGGTCGTTCAGCTGGTCTTTATCCTGCAGGCGGCGCTCCTGGATTTTGCGGTATACCTGCTCGCGAAAATCACGATTGGGGTTTTCCAAAAACTTGGCGGCCTGTTGCAAAGTGTATTCCTTGCCATCCACTTCCACGGTCATTTTGCCGGTGATGACGCCAAATTGCTGGGCCTGCACGGCAATTTCGGCCTGCAGCGGAATATTTTCTTCGCGGAACAGGTCAATGCTTTTTTGCACATTGCGCAGGTAGGTAAAATACTGCCGTTGGTCCAGCTCCTGCACATATGGGTTTTCGACGAGCTTGCGGTTCAGCTTATCGGCATAAGGCTGAATCTGGGGCTGGATCTGGAGCACAAAATATTCAAAGGCGGCTTCCAGTTCTTTGTTTTCGGTATCGCAGGTCATGCGGATCTGGCGCCAGGCGGCGTCTTCACCAATTACGGCTTCCAGCTCGCTCATATCCTGCAACCACTTTTCCAGATCCTCTCTGGAGTTAATGGGCCGGTTCAGCAGCTCCTGGAAATAAGGCTCCAGGTTTTGCCAGTCGGTTACCTTAAAATCTTCGGGCAAAAATTTCCGGGTCAACTTTTTGATATCTGCACTATAGTTCATTTTATTCCTTTTTTACGGTTTAGAATCAGCAGCAGCTTTGGTAAGGCTAAATGAAAAAGTAAAAATGAAAAAAGTAGAAAAGCGTCTTCACCGGCTTTTCTACTGTACTATATCATTTACTAACTTTTTCAAAACCCCATAAGCTTTCTTTCACCTCAACACTTCCTTCTAATATACGATTTACCGGTCAACTACTCCACCACACCATTGGTTCAATGGCCCTGTTGGTGTTCTGTAAACTTTCTCTCAATCGGTCTAATCCCTATGCAAAATCTGTGCAACTAACTATCCTACTAATCCCATCCATCCTGAAATCCGCGGTCCCTTATTCTTCTCCCTCGGTTTTCTTTTTGCGGGTACGCTTTTTAGGCGCTTCTTCAGCCGGGGCTGCTTCTGCGGCAGGCTGGTCTATGGTAACGGCTTCAGCGGCCGGCTCTTCTTCTTCAGCGGGTTGTTCGGTCAGTTTAAAGTCAATATCGTTTTTCTGCAGTATCTCAAACCACTTTACCATTTTCTTCATATCGCTGGTATATACTCTTTCAAAGTCCATATCAGGATATACTTTTTCAAAATAGGCTTTCAGGGCTTTATTGTCTTTTACATCAGGTAATTGACCGCCGTCGGCCTTCATGGCATTGAAAATGTCCACCAGGTTCACGTTGTCGCGAACGGTATAGATTTCAATACTTTCCAGGTGAGACAGGTTGTGTATGCGGGAAGAAATAAACTTGGTGCTTTTATCTTCCAGCGAACGCACCAGAGCGCCATCGCTCTTGCTGCTTAAAATTTCATACAAACCGGGCAAACCCGTTACGGCTACAATTCTGTTGTATTCCATGCTTTAAAAAAATTTAGGTCGTGCAAGATAAGCCGAATTTATTAGCATTAATTAACCTGTACATTTTCGGGTCGGTCTGTTTTTTGGATAGTTTCACGCTTTGACTGGATTTGAAATTGATTTTTATGGACAGGAAACTGGTGCTAACTTTTTTGATGTTGTTCTTTTTTGTTTCGCTGCAGGCGCAAAATTTTACCGTATCCGGAAGAATACAGGATGCCGAAAGCCGTTCGTCGGTACAGGGTGCTACGGTGGTATTGCAAAGCATCCGCGACACTACCCTTACCCAAACCATGTATACCGATACGGCCGGTCGCTTCCAGTTTGACCAGCTGGCGCGGGACTCTTTCCGGCTCCTGATTACATCAGTCGGTTACGAAACCCTTACCCGCACCGTAAGGGTCGATTCGGCCGATGTGGACCTGCACAATATTGACGTGCCCCGCACCTCCAAAGAGCTGAGTGGGGTAACCGTCAGGGCCAGCGTACCCGCGGCTACGCAAAAAGGCGATACCGTACAAATGAATGCCAGCCAGTATAAAGTAAACCCCGATGCCACCGCTGAAGAACTGGTGCGCAAAATGCCCGGCATTACCATTGAGAATGGCCAGGTAAAGGCTCAGGGTGAGAACGTACAACGGGTAACCATTGACGGACGCGAGTTGTTTGGCGACGATGCTACTGCAGCCCTGCGCAACCTGCCGGCAGAAATCATAGACAAGATACAGGTATTTGACCGCCTGAGCGACCAGGCTGCTTTTACCGGCTTTGATGATGGTAACTCGCAAAAAGGCATCAACATCGTTACCAAGGCCAATATGCGCAATGGCCAGTTTGGCCGCATTTATGCCGGTTATGGCACCGACGATCGCTACCAGGCCGGGGGTAACACCACCTTTTTAAAAGAAAACAGGAAGATTTCTATTGTTGGCAACTTTAATAATACCAACCAGCAAAACTTT
>JAEWAC010000090.1 GCA_023391895.1 Bacteroidota bacterium | reverse complement strand
GTATTACAGATAGGCGATGGTATTGCCCGTGTTTATGGTTTGGGTAATGTACGTGCCGGTGAATTGGTGGAGTTTGAAAATGGCGTAAGAGGCATCGCCCTGAACCTGGAAGAAGACAATGTCGGTGTGGTACTGATGGGTGAAACCGGTGGCCTGCAGGAAGGCTCCAAAGTACGCCGTACCGGCCAGATCGCTTCTATCAAAGTAGGCGAAGGCATGGTAGGCCGCGTGGTAAATACCCTGGGTGAACCTATCGATGGTAAAGGTCCTATTGCTGGTGAACGTTATGAAATGCCGCTGGAGCGTAAAGCGCCGGGTGTTATCTTCCGTGAGCCGGTAAAAGAGCCGCTGCAAACCGGTATCAAGGCCATTGATGCCATGATTCCCATTGGCCGTGGTCAGCGGGAGTTGGTGATTGGTGACCGCCAAACCGGTAAAACTGCCATTTGTATTGATACCATCATCAACCAAAAAGAGTTTTTCCAGGCGGGTAAACCCGTTTATTGTATATATGTAGCCATTGGCCAGAAAGCCTCCACCATTGCCGGTGTGATGAAAACCCTGCAGGATGCTGGTGCCATGGATTACACCATTATCGTTGCGGCTTCGGCTTCTGATCCGGCTCCGTTGCAGTTCTACGCTCCGTTTGCGGGTGCTGCCATTGGTGAGTTCTTCCGTGATACCGGACGGCCTGCGCTGATTATTTACGATGACCTGTCCAAGCAGGCGGTAGCTTACCGCGAGGTGTCGCTGCTGCTGCGTCGTCCGCCGGGCCGCGAGGCTTATCCTGGTGACGTATTCTACCTGCACAGCCGCTTGCTGGAAAGAGCCGCCAAGGTTATTGCCAACGATGCGGTAGCTAAAGACATGAACGACCTGCCGGAAAGCATCAGGCACCTGGTAAAAGGTGGTGGTTCTTTAACCGCTCTTCCCATTATCGAAACACAGGCCGGTGACGTATCGGCTTATATTCCTACCAACGTGATCTCGATTACCGATGGCCAGATCTTTTTGGAGTCCAACCTGTTTAACGCAGGTATCCGTCCGGCCATTAACGTAGGTATCTCGGTAAGCCGTGTGGGTGGTAATGCGCAAATCAAATCCATGAAAAAAGTAGCCGGTACGCTGAAACTTGACCAGGCGCTTTATCGGGAGATGGAAGCCTTCTCCAAATTCGGTGGTGACCTGGATCCTGCTACCAAACTGGTAATTGACAAAGGTGCCCGTAATGTGGAGATCCTGAAACAACCCCAGTACAGCCCGATGCCGGTAGAAAAGCAAGTGGCGATTATCTACCTGGGTACCCAAGGTTTGCTGCGTGACGTACCGGTGCGTAAAGTAAGGGAGTTTGAAGACCAGTTTTTGCTGGAAATGGAAAACAAATTACCCGAGGTGCTGGGCGAGTTTAAGCGGGGTAATTTGCCGGAAGAAGGATTGAAGAAAATGACAGAACTGGCGAACGGCATTATCGCTCAGTTTAAATAATAGTTACTCCATATTTTTAAAAAGCGGTCTTTAAGGCCGCTTTTTTGTTTTTCAACGGTTTGAAACCGGGAATTGTCGATAAGTAGTGCTAATATTTTACCATCAGTAGCGGTAGTGTTATATACTTAGTTATTTTTGCGGCACTTTATTAATCCAGTCCGGAAAAACAACTGTTTTATGAAAAACCAATTAATTGCTGGTATGCTGTTGGGCATACTGCTTTTCTTTTCTGCCAATTCATCGGCACAATCACCCGGTTTGATCGTCCGTCCCGCAGGCGGCATCGGGAAAACTCCCCTAAATCTTAATGGCGATGCTTATGCTTCTAAAACGGATGCCGGCTTTACTACGGATGACCTGGCGCAAAGTGAAGTGCCTTACAAAGTGGTGCCGCCCGCTATTGTTGAGCCTACGGGTGACCTGGCCACCGGTCCGTCCGGCGGATTTACCGATATTGTAAAAACCGTTGACGGAAGTGGGTTTTACATTTATAAAGACGACGTCAATATTTATTTCCGTTTGCGCATTGGCGGTATCATCAGCGGTTCAAAAGGCTATAGCATTTTGATAGATACCGATGGAAGGATGGGCAATTCCGGCCCTGCTGCTGACTATAACTATGTGGCGCCTACCAATACCAGCAATGGTAACCCCGGCTTTGAATACGAGGTGGTTTTTCGTACCAACTTTGAAGTAACGGTTTATAAGGTTGACGGTACCACCAACCCGGTAGTGCAAACACCAACCTATGGGTTAAACAGCAACACCCAGATTTCAGTAGCCCTGTCCGCCGACGGTAACAATGCGGATTATTTTTACGACTGGTTTGTGCCTTTGAGCGCTATCGGCAATCCGGCCTCAATCAGGATGGTGGCTACAACGGTAACCTCGCCCAGTTCAGCCCTGCAGGGCAGCCGCTCCGATATTTATGGCATTGATGATAAAGCCAATTCCAACGTAGCTAATGCCTGGACAACAGTGGTTAATGCGCAGCCCGCGATTTCATTAACAAATTTTGATACCTATATAACCAGTATTGGAAACACCTGTACGGCAGCGCCTACGCTGAACACACCCATTGGGGCTGCTGCCAATGTAAGCGTTAGCGGCACCTGGACCCGTATGGATGCCACGAAGCCATCCACCGCTATCATAACGCTTTTTAAAAACGGTACTGCGTTAACCAACACCACTACAGTAGCCAGTGGCGGCACCTGGAATATTACCATACCCACCATAGCCAATGGAGATGTGATTTACGCCAAAGCACAGGCAACGGGTGAGTCTACATGTTTAGAATCCAATAGTGTTACGGTAGGTTGTCTTGCTAAGCCGGATGCTCCTTTAATTTCCTGTGCGTCTTCCAAGGGTATAACGGGTACCGTGCCTGCCGGAACTACCATACAAATTTATCAGATAAGAACCGATGCCGCTGATCCTGCCAGTACACTCATCACAACGAGTATTACACAAACCGGAACTGCCTTCTATTATATGAACAACAATTGTTCGGGTAGTGGAAATGCCACGGCATCCGGAACTTATATGCTGGTGGCCAGTAATGGCAGCTGTACGTCCAACCCGGTTTTTGTATGTATTTCTTCTGCCGGCGGCAATAGCGTTCCTTATATCAGTACCGATGCCAATATCAAGATCGGCACGCCAATTTATCCTTTTCAAACTTCTATTGATGTTTCAGGCGTTGCTAGCGGCGCCCTGTTGAGACTGTTTGTCAATGGTAAATTCGTTGCTTCGCGAACCGCTTCTGGCACAAGCATTCAGTTTACGGATTTGAAGCTCAATGCCGATGATGCCCTGAATATCTATTCGCAATCTGGTACCGGCTGCCTGACTGCCTCCAATACTTTCCGGGTAAGTTGTTATAACCAGCCGCCTGTTATCTCCACTTCGGCTTCCGGAAATTTGTTGACTTCGGTTAACCTGGCGGGTACCATCAGCGGTACGGCTGCTCCTAATGCCAGCATTACACTGAACAGGACAAGCCCCACCACTGCCAGCTGGACCACCACTGCCAATAGCAGCGGGGTATGGTCCGTTAGCGGGCTTACCTTAACCGGTGGAGAAACGTATAGTGCTACTGTTACTTCGGCTGCCTGCACAACGCCCAGCCAGGCATCTGCGGCGGCTCTGGTGGTGGCGCCAACTACTGTATGCCCCACCATTACCGGCAGCTATACCGAAAACAGCACCAGCGTTTCCGGGAGTATTACTACCACTGCTACCGGTACCGTAAGGCTGTACCTGGATGATGTACTGGTAGGCAGTGTACCAGTTAATACTACGGGTACCAGCAACTGGACCAACAACGCTTTGATTTATCCCTTGTACAACGGCGGGGTTTTAAAAGCCACCTTCCAGGCAGGCTCCAATGCCGAGAATATGAATTGTACAGCTACCGTCACCGTTTCCTGCACTTCTCCGACGGCGCCGTCCATTCAATCCATTACACCCGGTACTACCCTTAATGCAGGACAAAGTGCCACCTTTAATGTCAGTAACATAGCCGCCGGTACCTGGTATGCCATTTCGGATAACAATGGTAAAAGCTATGCTACTTCCGTTTATACCACCAATACCAATAATCTCACGCTTGCAACCCAGTCGTTTAACACAGCCGGTACGTACGACCTGAAGGTAACAGCCGATAAGTTGACCGGTTGTCCCGCCAGCTTAACTGCTGCCAGCCTTTTGGTAAAACATGTAACCCTGCCGGTGCGGTTTATCAGCATGGGAGTAAAACAAAGGGATGATGCTGCTCAATTGGAATGGCGGGTAGCGGGGGAGCAAAATGTAAAATACTATAGTGTTGAAAAAAGTACCGATTGCCTGGTGTTTGAAGAAGTGGGTAGGGTAACCTATCGGCCTGCAACCGGTGCTGCTGGCAGCTATACTTTCAGCGATGCAACAGCCGGTAGCGATGGCAGGGTGTGCTACCGTATCCGGCAGGTCGATCATGACGGCCAATACACCTACAGTTCCATCGTTTCCCTAACCTGGCAAAGCCGTCAGGCGGTGCAGGTGCTGCCCAATCCGGCGGTTTCCTACGCCCAGGTTATTGTTGCAGCTGGCCGGCAGCAGACGGGCCTCCTGCAGCTGTTGAGCAGCAGTGGTGAAGTGGTGCAACAAGTATCGGTAAAGCTGCAGAAAGGCAGAAACGCTATAGCTCTGTACCAATTACGCCAACTGGCAAAAGAAAGTTATACGATCCGAATCACCACGGCCGACGGCCCCCTTTACCAAAAAATAATCATTCAATAAGTTATTGTAAAAGAGCGGCTTAAGTATTAGCCGCTCTTTTTTTGACTAAATGCTTTAAAATTTAGTTTGGTTTATATAATAAACTAGTTTAAGTTTGGTGTACAACTAACGTTTATGAGAAGTTTATTCCTGACTGCTTTGGTACTTTTTATCGTCCAGGCCGTCATGTCGCAAGCCATCACCGGAACGGTGAGGGATGCAAAAAACACCAAACTACCCGGCGTCAGCATTTCTTTAAAAAACTCATATGACGGCGCCACCACCGATTCAGCCGGCCGCTACTATTTTCAAACCACCGAAAAAGGCGAGCAAATACTGGTAGCCAGCGCCATTGGTTACAAGCCTTTTGAGAAAACGATCCATATAGACCATCAGCCCATTCAGCTGGACATTGTGCTGAAAGAAGAAATCACCGAACTAAAAGCTGTGGTGATCTCTGCCGGTTCGTTTGAAGCCAGCGACCGTAAAAAAGCCACCGTTTTAAGTTCTATTGATATTTTAACTACGGCCAGTGCCAATGCGGATGTGACCGGTGCGTTAAAAACCCTGCCCGGTGCCCAGCAGGTAGGCGAAAGCGAAGGCCTGTTTGTGAGGGGCGGTACGGCCTCGGAAACCAAAACGTTTATGGATGGTACCCTGGTCAACAACTTTTTTTACAGCAGCGTGCCGGGCATCGCCCAGCGGGGCCGGTTTTCGCCCTGGTTTTTAAAAGGCACCGTCTTTAGCTCCGGCGGCTATTCCGCCTTGTACGGCCAGGCGCTTTCGGCGGCCGTTATACTGGAAACGGTAGACCTGCCGGAGCAAAGCTCGGCCGATCTGGGGCTGTCGGTGATCGGTGCTTCCGCAGGCTTTCAACACCTGGCTAAAAACAAAAGGTCCTCTTGGGGCGTCAGCTATGGTTACACTAATTTATGGCTGGCTTTTAAAGCAATTAAGCAAAAGCAGCAGTATGCTAAAGAACCGGAATTCCACACGGCCGATGCCAACTTCCGCATCAAAACTTCTGCTACCGGCATCATCAAGTACTATGGGTATTTCAGCGCCAACCGGCTGGGTTTTCGAATCCCCAGCATAGATACCCTGGGCTATCAGGATGCTTTTGGTTTGTCCAACATCAATACGTATCACAACCTTTCTTACCGCGAAGTGTGGGGTAATGGCTGGAAGCTGAATGCCGGTATTTCTTATACCAACAACAAAGATGAGATTGAGGGCAGCCTGCAAGACGCAAAAAATGAAGCCGTAATACTACATCCTTTGGAAACCAAAAACTTTGCTTTGAACAGCAACAGCGCCTTTGCAAATGCAAAAGTGGTACTGGAGAAAAAACTGCAGGGACTCAGTGTTGTCAGATGGGGTGGTGAGTATAACTACAGCCAGGAAAATCCGCACTATACTTTTTATACAGGCGAAGTGATACGGCCCAAAATTACGGAACACATCAAAGCGGCATTTGGGGAAACCGATGTGTATTTGACCAATAACGTGGCGGCCAAGCTGGGCATGCGGGCAGAGCACTCTGCTATTTTAAGCAAGTTGAACCTGGCACCACGGGCTTCTGTGGCTTACAAGATCAACGAAAAAAGCCAGGCCTCGGTAGCTTATGGTATTTTTTACCAGTCCCCCGAAACGCGTTACCTGCCGGCGCAAGTGCCGCTGGTATATGCAAAGGCAACACACTACATTGCGCAATATCAAAAGCTAACGAACACCCAGACCTTCAGGGCCGAGGTATTTTATAAAAAGTACAACAACCTGCTAAAGACAGGTATGCAGGACTACAGGGAAGTGGCGGTGAGCAACAGCGGCTATGGTGATGCCAAGGGGTTGGAGTTGTTTTGGCGGGACCGCAAAAGCATAAAAGGGGTAGACTACTGGATTTCTTATTCTTACCTGGATACCAAAAGAGATTTTTTGAATTTCCCATATGCCCTTCAGCCGCATTTTGCCAGCAAGCACACGGCCTCATTGGTGGTGAAAAAGTTTGTGACCCATTTAAAAACCCAGTTTAATGCCTCGTACACCTATGCCTCCGGCCGTCCCTATTACAACATCCGTTACCACCAGCCGGAAAACAAGTTCAGGGTGTACGATGAAGGGAAAACCATCGACTATAACAGTGTAAGCCTGAGTGTGAATTACCTGCCCAACATTTTTAAAAAAGGAGCCGGAAGGTTTACCGTACTGGTCTTGTCGGTTACCAATGTGCTGGGCAACCACCAGGTATATGGTTACAATTATTCTTACAATGGATTTCGTAAAGAAGCGATCGTACCGCCGGCCAAACGCTTTGTGTTTCTGGGAGCGTTCATCAGCCTGGGGGTAGACCGGACGCAGGACGTGATCAACAGCAACCTTTAACCGCGGATTATAGGATTAGGAGGATGAGCAGGATGTTTAAGATACAACCCTTCGAACTTCTTTAAAAGCCCATATGAAAGTGGGAGCATTTTTATCATTTATTAAAACCATTCAATATGTCATACGATCTTTTTACACCGGAAGGCCGCGACCCGCAGCTGTGGCACCTGGCCCGGCGACGGGCTTCTTTCAAAAGCCATTTCGCCATTTACCTAATCCTGTCGGTTTTCTTTTGGCTGCTCTGGTATTTTACGGGCAGCAGCCGGAATAATTCCTTACTGCCGTGGCCGGTATGGCCGATGCTGGGGTGGGGTATTGGCGTGGCGTTTCACTACATTGGTGCTTATGTTTCGCCCCGGACTAATGCAACGCAACGGGAATATGACAAGTTGAAAAAAGAACAGCAATCTTTTACCAATCTTTAAATCAAACAACATGAAACCATTACTTCTTGCTATTGCATTTTTTGCAGTAACAACTACGGCGCTGGCGCAAAACGAAAAGTATGTACAAGCCATGCAAACCAACATCACCCTTTTTGACACCACCCGCAGCGTAGAGGGCCTGGCCCAGCTGGCGCATGCCTTTGAGCGGATTGCCCTGGCGGAAAAAAAACAGTGGCTGCCTTATTACTATGCCGCCCTGGTGCAGGTAAACAGGGGGTATAACTTGCTGGGCGGTGGCATGGGGGGCGACCCGACTGTGATTGATCCCATAGCCGACAAAGCAGAAGCCCTCATCAGCCAGGCCGATGCCCTGAACCCGAACCAGTCCGAAGTGTATGTGGTTAAAAAAATGATCTATAGCCTGCGTTTTATGGTAGACCCGCAAAGCCGCTATATGCAATACGGTCCCCAGGCGCAGCAGGCACTGGAAAGGGCCAAAAAGCTGAATCCTGAAAACCCAAGGGTATATTTGCTGGAAGGGCAGGATAAATTTTATACGCCGGAGCAATTTGGCGGCAGCAAGGCAGAAGCCAAGAAGCTGTTTGAACAAGCCCTGCAAAAGTTTGATACTTTTAAACCCCATACCGCGCTGGACCCTGCCTGGGGTAAAGGAATGACGCAGTATTTTATTTCACAGGCCAGTAAGTAAACAACACGCACCACTATGCACGAACACTTTTCGCCTCAGCAGAGCCTGCAACTGATTCAATCCATGATTGATAAAACACGGGCCAATATTAGTGAAAACCGGTTTTATTTTTTGCTTTGGGGGTGGCTTACGCTGAGCGCCATCCTGGGTCAGTTTTTGTTAAAAGTGGTGTTCCTTTACAGGCACCACTACCTTGTTTATCTGGTCACCATTCCCGCCCTTTTCTTAACCATACGGCATGCGAGGCAAAAAGGCCGGCGTCCGTACCGCACCTACATTGGTCACAGCATGAGCAATTTGTGGACCGGCATAGGGATTTCATTTTTTGTTCTTGTCTTTATCATATCGGCTGGAAATGGCTGGCGGCACGGGTGGCCCTTTATGATTTTGATGTATGGTTTGGGTACTTTTATATCGGGCAAGATCCTGCAGTTCAAACCCCTGGTGGTTGGAGGTATTATCAACTGGCTGTTGGCCTGTGCGTGTGTATTTGTTCCTTACGATTACCAGATTTTATTGGCTGCTGCGGCCATTGTGTGCAGTTATATTATTCCGGGGTACATGATCCGTTCAAACCGATAACCAGCTAATATGGAAGAAAAAAATATTACGGAGCAGGAAAGCCTGCTGATTATTCAGCAAATGATACACACCGCCAAAAGGGAACAAAAAAATGACGGCAAAGGCTGGATCATCTGGGGCTGGCTCATTTTTGGGGCTTCTGTTTTTACCTATTTCAACCTGCAGTTTGAGTGGGTGCCGGTTTTCTTTTTCTGGAACCTGTTTGGCCTGGCTGCCCTGCTGCTAATTTCCTACAACATCGTGCAGTTTTTTCTGAAGCGAAGGGGGGAAAGGGTAAAAACCTATACCAGGGATTTGTTTCAAAAGCTCAACATCGGGTTTTTCATTTCCCTCATGCTCATCATTTTTTCCATGAACCTGGGCGTGGATCCCAAAAAAGGATTTGCGCTGCTGCTGGGGCTGTATGGCTTTTGGATACTGATATATGGAGCCGTGCTCAATTTCAAACCCTCCATGGCCGGCGCCTTTGTTACATGGGCTTGTGCCTTTGCATCCTTGTTTGCCAAAACTTTTGAAACCACCATGCTATTACATGCATTTGCCGTTCTTTGCGGCTACATTATACCCGGCCATATGGCGAACAGCGCATTTAAAAAACTGACCCTGAAAACAAAGTACAATAGCGTATAACTGTGTTTAACGAACTGGATCCCATATTACATTCTCAACTGCGGCTGGCCGTGGTGTCGCTGCTTATAAGTGTAAAGGAGGCGGAGTTTACTTTTTTGAAAGAAAAGACCGGGGCTACGGCCGGTAATTTAAGCGTGCAGGTGCAAAAGCTGAAGGAGGCCGGTTATATAGAAGTGGTCAAGCAGTTTAAAGACAACTACCCGCAAACCATTTGCAAGATCACACCCCGGGGCGTGGATGCTTTTGAGCAGTACGTGCAGGCATTACAATCTTATATTAAAAAGTGAAAGGCTCCTGGAAAGGAGCCTTTGTTTAATCCGTCCTGAGAAATAATATTATTTAACAAATCTGGTCACCCGTTGGGCCGTGGCGCTGCGTACGGTCAGTACATAAGTGCCGGTATTCCAGTTTGCATTGGTGTCGATTGAAATTTGGTTGGTGCCTTGTAGAGCTTTTATTTTTTGCGTGTGCAGTTTGATGCCCGCCATATTGTAAATGGCTATTTCCGTTTCCTCGTTGGCTGCGGCGGTAAAGGCAAAGGTTAACATGCTTTGTACCGGGTTTTGCAGCAGGTTGATGGTGTTATTGCTTTCTGTTTTCTGGCTGCTTAGGTAAAGCACTTTTGAATAAGAAACAGAGCCGTCTTTGTTTACTGTTTTTAAGCGATAGTAAGCTTTGTCAGAAGTGAAAGCCGCATCGGTAAACTGGTAAGCTTCGGTACCTGTTTTTGCTGAACAGAAAACTACGGTTTGTGCGACAAAGTTTTTCCCATCATTGCTTTTCTGAACTTCAAAATGGTTGCCGGTTTCGTTTTCGGCTACCTGCCAGGTCAGTTGGGCTTTCTGGTTCACCAGGTTGCCAGAGAAATTAATGAGTTTTACAGGTAAGGTCACGGCTTCTACAAAACGGATGAAAACCGTTGCAATTCTGTATTCGGGATCGTAGCCATTGTCTGTTGCCCGGTAGGTGAACTGGGTGGATTCACCATTGAAGCCAGGATGGGGCTTGAACACAAAGGTGCCGTCTTCATTCATGAGAACCGTACCATCAGGAGAGGGGGTTTCCAAATAGGCTTTTAAGATTTCTCCGTTGGCATCGCGGTCATTGGCCAGCACGCTTCTTTTTTCGTCGTGGGGGCCATAACCTGTAATGATATAATTGTCGCTTTGCAGCTCCGGTGCGGTATTACAAGGGGAAGCGCCATAGTGAAAAGTGCCGCCACTCACTTTTAAATCATCAATCAGTACTTTTTCATTGGAGCCATCTCCTGAACCTTTTATTACAATCCGGTAAATGCCATTGGGTATGGAAAAGGAATTGCTGTTGTTAACCTTGAAAGGAGTAATGTTGGTGGTGGATACACCGATAATGCCGGAAAGCGGAGTAAAACTTCCTTCTTTTGCCTGGTAACCTACCTGAATAGTACGTTTTTTATTGCCATTCTGTTTATCAGACAACTGGTAGTTAAATGAAATGTCCAATGAACCATTGTTTATAGTTATATAGGGGGTTCCAAGAGTTGCTTCGCCATTATTGGTAAAAGCAATCTTACCATTGTTATTTAAATTTATTGGATCAGCGTTTACTCTGTTCCAGCAGCTAGGCAAGCTTTGTGTAAAGCTCTCATTTACTTGTGCAAAAGAACGGTTCACGGCAAGGCATAACATGCCCATCACCAATAGGGTAAAAATTTTGTTCATTTCTTAGGGTTGAATAGATTACTAATATTCAGTTAACCCATAGAAGTATTGGATGCGGATAAATTTGTTTTTTCAGGATTGGACAGGAGGATAAAGAAGGGGCAGTTCTTTATGCCATGTGGTTGTACGTAAACGGGTGTAAGGTTATGGTTGATAATAGCCGTAAGTGAAGGAGATATCTGGTTGGAGTAGAAAGCTTTTCAAGTACGGAATTATCTGTTCGGTTTTTAATGGGATTGGTAGGTGTTACTACGTAGTTGTGAATGCAAACATAATAGGGGTATTCGATTAAACCAAGTATTTTTACGAAAATATTTTTCGTATTTACCGTATTTTCTGCAATTTGTTTTGCAACTATTTGATCATTAATGTGTTCTATGTATGCTAAGGTTACTTGCTGCTGTGAGAATAAGTGGAAATATTTATTGTATTATAAATAAAACCTGCTGTAGAAAGCCAGATATGAATTATGTTCGTAATAATTGAGGCGCGTAATCTTACTAAGCATTATCACGATACCAGGGCCGTGGATGATTTGTCCTTTACTGTAAATCAGGGCGAGGTATATGGGTTTTTAGGACAAAACGGGGCCGGCAAATCCACTACCATCCGTATGCTGCTTTCACTCATCCAGCCCACTTCAGGATCCATTCGCTTGCTGGGCCTGCCCCTGCAGCAACACCGCAAAGCAGTGCTGCAACGAATAGGAGCCATCATCGAAAGACCCGATTTGTACAATTATCTCACGGCTCTGCAAAACCTGCGGCTGATGGCCCGCCTGAGCGGCATTCATGCCACGGAAAAGCAGTTGATGCAGCAGTTGGAAATGGTGGGCATTGCCGCTAGAGCAGGGAGTAAAGTAAAAACCTTCTCGCAGGGCATGAAACAGCGTCTGGGCATTGCCTGTGCCCTCATACACCAGCCCCGGCTGATCATTCTGGACGAGCCTACCAACGGGCTGGACCCGCAGGGCATAGCCGATGTTCGCAACCTGGTTTTGCGCCTGGCCCGCGAAGAAGGGAAGACCGTCTTTGTTTCGTCGCACCTGCTGAGCGAAATAGAAGTCATTGCCGATGCCATGCTGATTATCGACAAAGGAAAAAAAGTGGTGGAAGGAAAGGTAAGCGAACTGCTCGACCCGGCACATACGGTGGTGACCATTGAAACGGCGGATAATGTCGCGGCGGCCCGGGCCCTGTACCAAACCCGCTGGAACAGCCCGCGCCTGAAAGACGGCATCCTGCAGTTAACCCTGCACCGCAACGACATTCCCTTACTGAACCAATACCTGGTGCAGCAGGGCATAGCCGTACTGGCACTCACCCCGCGGCACTCGCTCGAAGATTATTTTTTATCACTTACTACGTACAACCAGCATGTGGCCGCTTATACAGCTTGAACTGTTTAAAATATTCAAAAAGCCCCGCACCTATATTGCCTTTGCCGCCATTGCAGCCATTATCCTGCTCATTCAGCTGGCGCTCTTTGCAGACGGCGAAAAGTACCTGGATTTTGTCATGCGGTCCATCAACGAAACCTTTATTGTAGAAGGCAAAAAACTCAATGGCTATTTTGTTTGTTATACCATATTGCAAACCCTGCTGGTGCATGTGCCTTTGCTCATTGCCTTGGTGGCGGGCGATATGGTGGCCGGCGAAGCCAACATGGGCACCCTGCGCCTGCTGGTAACCAAACCCGTCAGCCGCACCCAACTGATGCTGAGTAAGTTTTTGGCCACTACGGTTTATACCCTGGCCTTGCTCTCTTTTATGGCGCTGCTGGCCCTGCTGGGTTCAGTGCTCATTTTTGGGGTTAGTGATATGATGGTATTTAAAAGCGATGTGTTTTTGATACTGGACCAGCACGATGTGTTGTGGCGCTATGCCGGCGCCTTTGGATTTGCCGCCCTGGCTATGACGGCCGTGGCGTCGCTGGCGTTTTTGTTTTCCGTGCTGGCCGACAATTCCATCGGGCCCATCATTGCCACCATGAGCGTGGTGATCGTGCTGACCATTTTAACCACCATGGACATTCCTTTTTTCAACGCCCTGAAGCCTTATTTATTTACCAATCACATGCTCAACTGGAAGGGTTTTTTTGAGCAGCCGGTGGACTACAGCGAAGTGTTAAAGTCGGTGGGCGTGCTGCTGGCGCATGTTGTAATTTTTGTTTCTTTGGCTGTAGTGGTTTTTAATAAAAAAGATATTCTTACCTAAATTTCTCTGGTTATGAAGCGGTTGGTGTGGTGCGCCTTTTTCCTCTTTTTTTCGGTTGTTGTCCTGGCACAGGACGGAACCGCTTTGCTGAACGCGGTGAAAACTAAACTGGATAAAGTGCGGGATTACCAGGCACACGGACAAATGAAGGTGGATGTGTCTTTTATTAATGCCCCCACTTCTGCCGTGACGGTTTATTACAAAAAGCCGGATCAGTTCAAGGTAAAAAAAAGCGATGGTATTTCGCTGTTGCCCAAGGGTGGGGTAACGGTCAACCTGAGTTCTTTGCTGGCCGGTGATGATTTTACCATTGTGCCGGCCGGTTCTGCGGTGGTCAAAGGCGTGAATACCAAAGTGCTGAAACTGCTGCCGCTCAACGACAACGACGACATCGTGCTGATGACGTTGTATATAGATGAAAAAACTCAGCTGATCCGAAAAAACAGCGTTACCACCCGCCAAAGCGGCAGCTACGAAATAGAGCTGGATTATGGAAAGTATGCCGCCTGGGGCCTGCCGGATAAAGTGGTGTTTTTGTTTCAAACCAAAGATTACAAACTACCCAAGGGCCTTACGTTTGAGTATGAAAAAGGAGGCACTAAAAAAGCCGAAGCGCCTAAAGATCAAAAGGGAAGAGTAGAGATTGCCTACAGCAGTTATATCATCAACAAAGGTGTGGATGATCAGGTTTTTCAAAGCCAGTAGAGGCAGTTGACAGCAGGAAAGAAAGTCTTTCAAAAACCCATATAGCATTTTCTTTCAAAAGTCCATATGACTTTAGTTTGTACTTCTGTAGGTAGTGCTTCTTACTTTTTCTCCCCGAAAAAGGGGAGCAAAAAGTTCAAGGCCAACCCGAAGGCTCCGCCGTTTGGCCTTGCCCACGCACAAGGAAGAAGTTATAAGTAGTAAGTTATAAGTTATCAAGAGTCCTATGATTCTTTGAATCTTTTGCCTGCTATGCAGAGATACTGCAGGCGCTGTTTCCCGCTACCCTGTTCCTACAGCAAGAAGAACCTGGAGCTAATGCGGGATAAGGCGCTGCACCATTGCTGTTTTACATTTTTAATTTTTCATTCTTCATTCCTTTGTGCTCCTTCGTGCCTTCATGTCTTTGTGGCAAAAAAAATCTAACTCTTTCAAAACCCCATAAAGCACAGGAAATATTCTGCTTTCCTCCTAATCCCGCAGGTGCCTTCCCTAAACTTAAAACTTCCTGCTTTAATACTTATTTCTCACATTTGTCAAAAACTGTTCAATGGCCCGGCGTACGGTGGTGGCAGAGGCCTGGTGGTTGTTCACCAGCACACTAAACAGCAACAGTTTGTTCTTTTTGGTGTATAAAAAACCACTGAGCGCCACCACGCCGGAGAGAGTGCCGGTCTTGGCATACACAAAGCTGCTGTCGCTGACGTAGTAGTTTTTTAAAGTGCCGTCGTTGCCCGCAGGAAACACTTCGCGGATGCGGTCCATACCAAACTCCGTTTGCATTTTGTGCAGTATGCCTACAAAGCTTTGCGGCGTAAACAAATTGTAGCGGCTGAGGCCCGAACCATCCACCCAGCGGGGCTTTTGCGGCAGGTCTTTAAAGTCCGTTTGCAATAAAGTATCAATGATTTTAGCATCATTCATCACACCCAGCACTTCATTACTTACCATCAGCAGGCTTTGCTCCGCAAAGAAATTATCACTGCGGTGCATCATGGGTTTTAAAACCGAATCCGTGGGCTGCGAATAGATGACGTATTGTTTAGGCGCCTCCTGATCCGTCAACACCGGTGGCGCATAACCAAAAGGCACAATGTTGTTGTCCGACAGCAGCGAATCCATAAAGAGCCGCAGGTTCAGCGAGTCGGACGTAATAAAAGGCACTTTGATCACCACTTGGTTCTGGCCTTCTGCTCTATAAGTAAAAGTGTTGGCGTAGTACTGACGGGTAATGCCATTGACATAACCCTTGCCGCTGGAAAAGGGTGCGACGTGGCCGGTAAAGGCTTTGGGTATTACCTGCAGTTGCTGACCGGTACCGCTAAAGGAGGCCACATTGCCATAAACCGGAAACGCAATGCGTTCCGCCATGTAATCACTATTATAGTCGTCCCACGACCAGCCGCGCCCCAAAGGCCGGGCTTCCCAGGCGGCGCCAAACCACACGGTTTTATCCAGCTTTTTCTTTAAAAAGTCATAGACCGGGTGTTGGTTAAAATCCTCATGCAGCAGCGAAGGATCACCGGTGGCC
>JAEWAC010000415.1 GCA_023391895.1 Bacteroidota bacterium | reverse complement strand
TTCCAGTGTTCATCAATGGATTCCGGTTTTTTGGCCACCCGGTTTTGCAGGGTGGTGCCCACATAATCGCCGGTGCCGTGCGAGGTCTGGAAATCCGTCAGATTTTGTACTGATTCCAAAACAAAGTTGGAGTTGAATTCAATGCCAAGCCCTCTGCGTCCGCTTCCTCTTTTAGTAGTGATGAGGATAACGCCGTTGGCAGCCCTGGACCCGTAAAGGGCAGCGGCACTGGCACCTTTCAAAACGCTCATGGAGGCAATATCATCCGGGTTGATGCTGTTCATGGCGTCGCCCTGGTCGGAGCCGCCCCAGATACCGGCCTGGCCAAAGTTGCTGTTGTCAATCGGAACGCCATCTACCACATAAAGCGGCTGGTTTAAGGTGGAGCCCAGGGTTTTGGCACCCCGGATCACTACCCGGGAAGAACCGCCGGGGCCTGATGCCACTTTGGTTACGTTCACACCCGCCACTCTTCCTGCCAGTGCATTGGCGGTGCTGATCTCCCGCGCCTGGGTGAAGTTTTCGCCGCTTACGGTGGTGATGGAAGCCTGCAGGGACCTTCGGTTTCTTTCCACACCCAGGGCGGTTACCACCACCTCGCTCAATTGGGTAGTAGATGTTTGTAAGGTGACAGAAAGGTTGGTCCTTCCGTCAATAGCCACCTCCTGGGAGGCAAAACCAATAGAGGAAATGGCTAACCGGCTGACGTTATTCGGAACGGAAAGCGAAAAAACCCCATCTGAGTTGGTTTGAGTGGAAGCCTGGCTGCCTTGTGCCGTTACCGTTGCTCCAACTACGGGTTGGCCATTCGAGTCTGTGATTTTACCGGTAATACTTCGTGTTTGTGCAAAAACCGCCGAAGTGCCGGTAATTAAAAAAAGCATGAAAACTAATACTACGCATAGTTGTTTCATAACTGTTGTTTACATGGTGATTAATAATGGATGTAGTGGAAGAATCAGCCGATGACGGCATCGGCAGTTGGGGACATATAGTTTTTCGCAAGCGTACGTAAGCATACAAAGCATATGTTTTGGTTGCCAAGATCTTATGTTGGCAGAAGAAGTGCTTTTATAAATGAGATCTGCAGTTGCTTCTATTAATTTACAACAACTATTAACAATTACATAAATTTATTTTTGTATTTATTTAATTTTTTATGCTTCCTGTTTTTTATGTCAATGCCGGTTATTCTATATGCTTTTGCTATTCCATACAAGAGGCCGTATGAGACCTATTTTGATTTGTTTAAAAAAGCTATACTATCGGGACTTTATAGCAAATGGATGAAGAAAGCAATCGGTCTCAAAGCTTTTAATAGAAATGATTGACGGAGGGTAGAATGTTCAACGTGTCAGTTGATATATATAAATATAAATAGTTGAAGCATGTGTTGAGGGTCGCTTTTGTTTTTGCGGGACTGCCAGAGCTATTTGGATGTAAGATGCTGATTATGAATGCTATTTATTGTTTATCAGAAAGGTGTAAATAAAATAATTCGAAAGCTGGGTAGCAAAAAGAGCTTGTTGATCAAAAGATTGGTATTAAAATAAGCCTTTCAAAACCTCATATATATTGTTTGCACCTGTTCCCGGCCAAATCTTTGTCTTTTTCAAAAACCCACATAGCCAACAGGCCAAAATTGAAATGGAGCTGCAGGTTAGACGTGAGACAGCCATTGCCTTCTTTTATTTACCTGCTATCCGCCTTCCAGGTACGATTTGCTTTTGCCTGTATGGGCATGGTTTTTTGAATGGTTAGTCTGGTAGCTATTTCTAAAAAGCGAAAGCAGAAAGCGCCCTATTTTCCTGCTGGTTATTGGTTTTAAAAACGCAAAAGAAGCGGTAAGTGGCTTAGAAATTGCGGGTTTATTTTTTATGAACGAATTCGAATTAAAATTAGAAGCCCCCTGGGAAGAAGTGAAGGAAATGCTACAAGAAATTAATACGCAGTTGACTGATGAAGATCTTTATTACGAACCGGGAAAAGAAAAGGAATTGCTGGAAAGGGTTTCCCGCAAGCTCAATAAAAGCGTACCGGCTGTAAAAGCCTGGATTGAGAGCGTTTCTCATAACAAAGGACTGGCGTATTGACGCTTGAAATGACCATAACAGCCCGGCTTGGGCGTTATATAAAACTCCTTATTAAATATTGTGTTCAGGTACGGCAGAGGTTTAAAAAGCCCCTATAAGCTCGCCTTATTCATTTGCCTGCATCGTAGCTGTTACCTTTATGATAGAAATTACTTCGTTTCTCTCTTAAGAGCAATCGCGAAATTATAAGATCCTATCTTAACCATTGAAATGGGCGTTTATATAGGCACTTCCGGATGGAGTTATGAACACTGGCAGGGGATTTTGTACCCGCATGGCACAAAGCCCTGGAACCGCTTGGGTTATTATTGGCAAGCCTTTGAAACCGTAGAGCTCAACAGCAGTTTTTATCGCTGGCCCACCGTGGCCGCCTTTAAAAGCTGGCAGCGCCGGTTGCCACCCGGTTTTTTATTCAGTGTCAAAGCCCCCCGGCACCTCACGCACTCGCAGCGGCTGTACGCACCCGAGCGATGGGTAGAGCGGATCAAAACCTGCTGGCACGAGCTGGGCGATAAGCGGGCAGTGCTGCTGGTGCAGCTTTCTCCTCAATTTGCCTTTGACTATGAACGCCTCCGCTATTTTTTGGCACAGCTGCCCCCCTGGATACGGCTATCGGTTGAGTTTCGGCACCACAGTTGGCACAAGGAAGCGGTTTTTGCGTTGCTGGAGGAGTTCGGTGCTGCTTATTGCATTATGAGCGGGGCACAACTGCCTTGCGTGCTCAGGGCCACGGCCTCTTTTGTTTATGTGCGGATGCATGGCCCTGATCAGCAGTACTTGTACGGCGGTTCCTATTCCGCAGCCGATCTTAGCTGGTGGGCTGACCGCATAGGGGAGTGGAAAGGGCAGGGGAAAGAGGTATACGTTTACTTCAACAATGACGGAGGGGGCAACGCTGTTTACAATGCCACCACTTTGCGGAATTTTTTGAAGTAAAAGCTGGAGCAGGCCCCTTTACAAGGCAATGCAGCAGGAACGTAAGATCATTGACAATATCGATTTACGGGAATATGAAGGTTTCCTGCCAATGAATTTATTTTCCTGACAAATGGAGTGTTCTACAATGTCCTTGAAAATTGCTTATTGATTCACCGGTGTTAAACGTTTTTCGTCTTCATCAGTTGAATTTATGTTTTTCTGTCCTGCTTTTGTTAATTCCATGTGCTTGTTGCAAAACTCATTTCAAGAAACTAAAACGAAATTGAGATGGAAGGGAATGTGATATGGGGTTTTAAACCAGTAGAAGTTTTACATGCGCCCTGCTCAAAGCCTTTGTTCAGTATCAAACGTTTAAATCTATTCTTTTTGAGTTGTGCAACGGCTACTGCTGTTAGTTACTGATTAACCTGCTTTTCTATAGACTTATCAACAAAAGCTAAGTACGCTGCACACATATCAATCCTATAGGTCAATTGTCCTTTAGAAACAATCACAAGTCACAAAACATCGGCCAACTTGATTAAAACTTTCCTGCTTGCAATTACTTGAACTACTGACGACCGTCATTCTTTTAAAATACAGTGCGGTTGACCTTTGCTGTCCTAATTTAATTCTTAAAAAAAGGAGGAAAGATGGATAAATAAGGAAAAAAGTATTAAACAGTCATGTGCCGTATGGATACCAGTAATCTGTTTTAACCATTAAAAAAATCAATCATGAAAAGACAATTAAATAATGTGTTTGTCGAAGAAGAAAATTCCCCTTATTTAGAAGAGGACGATATGATGGCGGAATACGACGATGAAAATGGTATCCAAAGTTCTTTTGATGAGGACATTGAAGCGGTACTTGCGGAATATGATGAAGATTATGATGACCAATCCGGTAATGGGGGCGAGGAAGATTATGATGTAGAGGCTGAACTGGACGAAATTGAAGGTCCTGTGGGCCTTTATGAAGAAGACGAAGAAGAAGAAGACACCGACGAATTTGAAGGAGAATTCGAGGAAGAAGAAGAATTTGAAGGTGGCGTTCGACCTATCAGTTTCCGGGTGCTGCGGAGAGCCGGTTTAAACAAAGCCATTTTAAATCGTATCGTCAGAAAGGTATTGAGGCGTCGGGCCTTAAGGCGTCGGGCCTTGTTGAGAAGAGCCCTCATGCGCAGAATATTGAAACGTGCCATCGCTAGAAAAGCCCTCAGGCGCAGAGCATTGAAGCGTGCTGCATTGAAGCGTGCTGCGCTCAGGCGTGGTGTGGGAAAGGCCGCCGTAAGAAACGCTGCAAAACGTAAAGCTGTAAAGCGGAAAATTGTCAAGGCAAATCAGTAAAAACGGAGCCGCAGGCTAACCGATCAACTTGGTTTGATTGTTACAGTCAGAATTTGACCTTACGGACAGTGTAAGACAAGGTTCAACTCGTCGTAAAGAGAACTCTATTTAATATTTCCCTGGCAATGTTATCCACAAATAAAAGGGGTTTGACAAGAAAATTATTGATCTGTCAGAAGCAAGTTCTCAATGCAAAGACTGTTTGTATGATTCAATACAGGGCTTTACAGTTTAATTATTAATCAAGTCACTCTTTTGGCGCAAGTACATAGCACGTTTTTGCGTAAAAGGTACTTGCGCCTTTTTATGCCATTTCCTTGCCCTTCCGGTGCGACTCCGCAACAGGTTTTTAGGCTTGGCGCCACTGCCGCAGGTCTCACCAGGCTTTCATTGCCTGTTCGCTTTCCTCCAGCGCCAACAACAGCGTTAGGTAATCCGGCTAATCTTTTAACCAGGCATTGTCTCGCTGGTTCATCTTGTAAAAGGCAGCCGAACTGTGAACATATTTCCAAGGCTCTGTACACAGCCGCCAGCGCTCCATATACGGGTTTCGATGTATATAATTTAGCTTTTGCAGGATGAACTTTTCTGTTCTGCATTCCTTTGCATTAAAAGTTCGTTGCAACACCTGGTGCTGCTTGCCTTGCTTTTTCACTGCTTCTAACACTTCCTACGCCAGGAACTGCTCTGTGGTCAGATTGTTTTGCGCCATTAGTTGCTTATTCATCTCAGAACCGATGAAAATGCTTGCCGTTACCCACATCGGTATTCAGGAAGTGTTGCTGCTTGCGAAATAAAGCAGCAGATGAACATGGGATGCTAGGCAAGAATGATTGTCTTTTTGTAGTCTTGTTCAAAACATGTGTTTAAAGAGACGGAAATAACGAGTATTCCCAGATAGTTCAATTGATGCCTGAAGTTGATGCCTTTATAGCAAAAAATGTTTTATATCCATTCCTTTTGAATTGAACAACGGTCACAAATGTTAGCCTTCGTTTGGTATTGCCGGTTTCAACTTACTAAATTAAAGTCACTTGAAGTTTCCAGTTTCTCTCCCAATACTTCTTTCATTACTTCATCCAGGTCTTGCAACACTTTACTGCAATCACCGAAGAAGGAAGAGCCGTGCATGGTGGCCAGCGTTTTTGGCTGTAAGGCTGCCAGCTCGTAAAGCATCTTTTTGGTTTTGTGATTGTAGGGCGTATAATCCATGAGCGGACCAGCTTCGTAAAAACGCATGGAAGATTTGTGTGCTTCTAATATGTCTTTATCGGTCAGGGCAACCTGGTCGCCATTTTGGTGCAGGAGGTCGGAACAAAGCAGGATTTTATCGGTTTCTTCAAACATAACGCCAGCGTCCCAGCCGTGCGGCAAATGCGGTGTTTGGATAAACCGGTATTTGTGCCTTCCGGTTTGCAGCGTATCCCCGGTTTTCATGGCGTGTGCTGGTCGAAGCGCAAAATCAGCCATATTGACCAGGGCACCCACTTCACTACAAACCGCTTGTGCATGGGGTGCTATTTGGAGCCATTCGTTCAGCGCCCCGCATTCATCCACTTCAAAATGGCTAAAGCCAATCCAGCGCAGCAGCCTGGGGTCAATCAATTTTTTAACAGCTTCATGTAAAATGGGAAACATTTGCTTTAAACCAGCATGGTAGAGCAAAGGCTCATCGTCCTTGATAAGAAAATGGTTGAACTGCAGCTGTATGTCCGGAACAAAGACCGAGATGCGGTAAACATCAGGAGCGATTTCGTTGATTTTATACATAATCTATAGTTTGGTTGAGTGACAGTATAAAAACTTCGTTAATCTAAAGGAATGGGAAACCTACACGTAAGATACTTATTTTCCTCTCCACTCGCATGTCAAAGCAGGTAGGGGCTTTCTGGGTTCCGTCAGTTTAACTTTATTACTAAAGTTGATAATGTTCATTTGTTCAGCAAAAGCCGTCTTTAAAATCAATCCTTTTTAACTTGTTCAACAGCCATCACTAATGTTATAAGCCGTTTTTCGTCATACCGAGCTGTTTGAGCAAGTCAAGGATAAAGCCAAATTGTTCTTCGACAGGAATAGCTTTCCGTGATACTTTATTGATGTCTTTACCTTCCTTTGTCAATAAGTACGGAAAAAAGTTGTTAGTCATATTGCCGTCCAGTTTTGCAACTTCAGTTTTCCAGTCTGTCCACCGCAGGTCCTTATAGAAGTTGGAAAGGTCACCGTTGAAACAAAAATTTAAAAACTCTGTATAAGTCAAGTTAAGCGGCTCCCATTCCAAGTTGTCTGGTGCGAGGTAATACACTTTACCTGCATCATTCCCTAAGCCGCCGCCGTTGATAACAAAAAAGCCGCCTGCTGCATCGTCAGCCAATAACAAAAACGAAGGTACTTGACAAAATTCTTTAAACGACTTGCCTTTATTCCAGTCAGGAAGTGTCCGGTTAAGTTTGCTGTGTCCTGAACCTAAGATGCGTATCCAACCACCATCAATGAGCAGTCCGCCACTTGAATAAATGATTGCTACCATTGGGGAACGTGTCGTCACTTGGGTTTTATACAAAGCGTCTATTGCTTTTGCAGTGTCACAAGGGAGAACTTCAGCCTTATTTTTCGCTTAGTCAATCCACTCCTGAAACAGCGTCAACCG
>JAEWAC010000389.1 GCA_023391895.1 Bacteroidota bacterium | reverse complement strand
TAATAATACCAACCAGCAAAACTTTGCACAGCAGGACCTGCTGGGTGTAACTAGCAGCGGTGGCGGCGGCCGTGGTGGCCGTGGCGGCGGCGGCGGTGGATCCCGCGGTGGTGGTGGTAACTGGGGTGGCGGCGGCAACAATTTTACGGTGGGCACACAGCCGGGCATCAACCGCACCAATGCCGTTGGTATTAACTTCGCCGACCAGTGGGGCACCAAGGCAAACATTTCGGCTTCGTATTTCTTCAACAATACCGATAATACTACAGATGAGCAGGTGGCGCGACAGTATCTTTCAAAAGATGCGTTGAACCTGCAGCAAAGGTCATCTGCCAAAAGCAAGAACAATAATCACCGCTTTAATATGCGGCTGGAATATCGTTTTGATTCAGCCAACCAGCTGATTATTACGCCCAATCTTAGCTTTCAACAAAACAGCTCTTACCGCAATTCATCTTCTGCGTTTCTGGACCAGGCCACCGGCTTCCGCACCACCAATACGCAAAATATCACCAACAGCAGCCGCAACGGCAGCAACCTGAACAATAATATACTGTACCGCCATTCATTTCCAAAACGCGGCCGCACATTTTCAGTGAACCTGAACACTTCGTACAACGAGCGCACCGGTGATGTGTATACCGACTTTTTTGATACCACCTTCACATCCGTTAACATATATGATGATTCTTTATCGAAGCGCTATACCGATCAGGTGAATAACGGTTTAAACATTTCTACCAACCTGGTATATACGGAGCCCATTGGCCGGAAGTCGCAACTGCAGATTAACTACAACCCATCCTGGTCGCGCAACAGGGCCGACCAGCAGGCTTTCGAGTGGGAAGAAGGCGAAAAAGATTACGCCCTATTCACCCCCAGGTTATCCAGCCAGTTCGATAACAAAACACGCTCGCAAAACGCCGGTGTATCGTACCGTTATGGCGACCGCGATAACCAGCTGTCTTTTGGCGCCAACTACCAAAACACCAACCTCTCTAGCGATCAGGAGTTTCCGCGCCCACTGACGGTTGATAAAAGCTTTCAAAACATTTTACCCAATGCTATGCTGCGCCTGAAGCTGAGCAACCGCAGCAACATCCGCCTGTTTTACAGGACCAATACCAACCAGCCTTCGGTAACGCAGCTGCAGGATGTGGTGGACATTACCAATGCCCCTTTTATTACAGCAGGTAACCCCGAGCTGGAGCAGCAGGTCACTAATATCGTAAGTGGCCGCTATACCTATACCAACACCCAATCGGGTATATTGCTGGTGGGCAACGTCTTTTTTCAAAGCGCAAAAAATTACATTACCAACGCAACCTATCTGGCCAGTAACGGCGACATGTACATCAACCCTAATTTTACCCTTAGGCGCGGCCAGCAAATGGCCATGCCGGTAAACCTGGATGGGTATATGAATCTGCGTTCGTTTGTTAACTTTTCGGTGCCGCTGAGGTTTATGAAAAGCAACTTCAACCTCAACACCGGCGTATCGTACAGCAAACTGCCGGGTATTATTGATAACGAGCTAAACGAAACACGGAACACCACCTACTCGCTGGGCTCCGTAATTGCCAGCAACGTAAGCCAGTATGTAGACTTTACGGTGGAGTACCAGGCTAACTTCAGCGATGTACAGAACGAGCTGCGCCCCAATTTAAACAGCAAATATTTTTCGCATAATGCCCGCCTGAACTTTAACCTGCTCACCAGGAACGGCTGGTTTTTGCAGAACGACCTGAACAACCAACTGTTCAGCGGACTCAGCGAAGGCTTTAACCAGAATTATTTTTTGTGGAACCTGGGCGTGGGTAAAAAGTTTTTGAAAGATCGTAAAGGCGAACTGCGGCTGAATGTATTTGACTTATTAAAACAAAACCAAAACATTGTACGTACTGTACAGGAAAACTATATTGAAGATGTGCAGAACGTAGTACTGCAGCAGTACTTTATGCTCACCTTTACATACAACCTGCGCACCTTTGGTACGGCAGCCACACGCGGTAGAAGGTAGAAGGGTCCACGGAGGACAGACGACAGTCCACAGCGGAGAGAGGAGTTGTAAGTGGTAAGTTGTAAGTAATAAGTAAGGCAGAAGGCGAAAGGCGGAAAGCTGAAGGCAAAAGTGAAAAGGCAAAACCAAAAAAGCAGGACAGCGGTCAGACTGTTCCAGCGCCTTATCCCGCGTTAGCTTCAGACACGTATTGCTTGGAGAAAAGACTAGCGGGATACAGCGCCTGCAGTAGTTGACCTTAACATGCAAAAAGACCTGAACTTCTTCAAAAGCTCATACCGGTAAGAACTTTTCAAATTATCTACAATTCTTAAAGAAAGATACATTTAGGAATGAGGGTGGCTTGTGCGGGGGCAAGGCCAAACGGGCGGAGCCATCGGGTTGGCCTTGAACTTTTTGCTTACTTTTTCGGGGAGAAAAAGTAAGAACAGCTACCTACAGGCGTACTGTAAATAGTCATAGAAATCTTTTACAAGAACTGCAATATCGGGTTTTAAAGAAGTTAGAAGAAGATGCTGAAACAAGTCCAGCATGACAAGGAAGTAGAGGCGTTATAACTTCTTCTAAACCCTATAAGTGAAAAACAACAAATCAGGCCTTCACTTCCTGCAATACTTTTTCAATTCGCTCCTTCAACGTTGCATAATCGGTATAACCACGGCTCAGCAGGTAAAATTTAGAGTCGCTAACCTGCATCAACACACACGGAAAACCACTGACCTGCAACTGCTTTACTAGCGCAAAATCATAATAGGCTTTTTCCCGGTACTCCTCACTGGCTAGTTTAGTAAAAAACTCCTCTTCCGGAATGCCGTACTTATGCACCAAGTGCCGGTACGCTTCTTTATCGGTCAGGTCGCGGCCTTCGTAGTTGAGGGCGTATTGAATATCGGCAGCGATAAAAACCGCCTGGTCTGGTAAGTATTCCCGGAAAATAGCCAGCGCAATGGCCGGAGTGGTTGACTCTGGATACCAGTCGCTTTCCTCCGGGTTTTTGACATGCCATAAAAAATCTTGGCCAAACTGAATACCGGTGGTCTGCTCTACGGTTTTGTAAGCCTCACCGATGTAACCTGCCATGGCACTGATGTGGCGTGGTTCTTCATCGAAAATCATTCCGCCGGATAATACCTCAAAGGCCAGTTGGTCTTTATATTCTGTTGCGATCTGTGTCATTACTTTACTAAAGCCATAGCACCAGCCGCAGTACGCATCGAAGCAATAATAAATCGTTGGTTTCATGAAATGTTTTTTGTTTTAGTCGTTACCGTTTCAAACTGTTGATCATAATCCTTCCGCATTGTGCCCATCACCCGGTCCCAAAAAGTAAAGTACAGGCCGTAATTGCCTCTAAAGTACTGATGATGCTGGTTATGACTAATGGAAGTATTGATCCAACGGCCCAGCCAGTGTTTATTAAAACCCTTTGGGTACAGCTCATATCCCAGATGTCCATACACGTTATACACAATCATCAGAAAGAAAAAAATAAACAGGTGCAAAGCGTGTACCGGAAGGGTATATAAAAACACCACAAAAATACCGGCTTCTACTATAGCCTCCAGCGGATGAAAAGCATAAGCCGCCCAGGGCGATGGATTGGTGGAGCGGTGATGCACCAGGTGAAACAATTTAAAAAGCTTTGGATGATGCATGAGCCGGTGGGTCCAGTAAAAATAAGTGTCGTGCAGTATAAACAGCAGCGGAAAAGCCAGCCAAAAGTAGACCCAGCCATACTGATGGATATCGGTATAAAAAGTAGTGGTGCGGGCAATAGCCGGCATATGCAGTATCACCAGTGGTACCAACGCAAAAATGCAGATGGTGATAACGGAATACAAAATCTCACGGGCATAGTCTTTTGTTTTGGGTGCCCGTGCCTGTATTTTTTTGTACGCTATTTTTTTATGGAGCAGCACATAAAACAAAAAGAAAAAGATACCGGCTATTACAAAATAGCGGGAACCAATGTTCTGGATGTAATAAAAGTATTGCTGCCACTGCATCACCTCATGATATTTCGTACTGAAATAAATTCCACGGTGCAAAGTTCCTAAAACTTGGCAATGGAAATCAGCAGCAGCACACCAGTTTAAAGTATCCCTAACATTTGTTGACCGTTCTCTTATGGGGTTTTAAAAAAGTTGTCCGTTAATTCGGAAACTGGGTTTTATCCAAACCAGGTATGAGCTTCAGGGCGTTTTTGTAATATACTTTTTTCAAAACCGCATCGCTTAAACCCAGGCCATACATGCGCCAGAAAGCATGGTATTTTTTGTGATAGGGAAAATATTCATCTTCGGTTTCCAGCACGCGAAAGTAGGTGGTGTACTCTGCCGGCACCCAGCTGTCTTTGCCAAACAAAATGCGGTCCTGGTATTTTTCAAAAAACTGTTTGGCGGATTTAGGCTGGCGACCCAGTTCTGCGATCACGGCCCCAAACTCCACGTACATATTGGGTAGCGAATCCAATACTTTGCCCAGGTGCGCCAGGTCGTTAGGATACCAGCCGAAATGCGCGGCAATAAAGTTGGTCTTGGGGTGGCGGCGGATGATATTGTGTTGCTGCTGAATCAAATCTTCCCAGGGTGCCGGGTTGTTTTCAGCCCGTTTGCGGCCGGGAAACGTCAGTAATTCCAGCCAGCGCTCATTGTGCTCATTAGGTTCTTCCCAAAACTGTTTAGGGTCGGCTGTATGAATCAAAACCGGAATACCCAGCTCGCCACATTTTTTCCAAACCACATCCAGCCGCGGATCGTCCACCCGCAGCAGATTGCCTTCTTTGTCTTTAAAAGAAAAGCCCAGGTTTTTATACACCTTCAGGCCTTTGGCACCGGCCTTTACATCGGCTTCCAATTGCTGCACGGTTTTTTGCGCCCAATCTTTTTCACCCACCCCAACAAATGAAACATTGGTGAACACCACCAGCCGGTTGGGCGTTGCTTTTTTGGCATTTTCAATGGC
>JAEWAC010000378.1 GCA_023391895.1 Bacteroidota bacterium | reverse complement strand
CGCCATCTCATCAGACAAAACAATAGAGCGGGGGTCTTTAAGACAGGTCTTGGCATGGCCCGCTGCGAGTGGAAAAGAAAAGTCCGAAAAGAAGTTGGAATCCACATACAGCAGGTCTTGCGAGGTTATTTCCGTGCCGGTCTTGATGTCTTCCCGGCTGCTTTGAATGCGCACAAAAGATTCGATCTCCGGTATATGGGCGGTAAACCCCGGCCCCTGCAAATAACCGGTATTACCGTCTTTGGTTTGGCTTCCATCTTTATTTATGGTTGCTGTAGCCACCCGGTAAATCTGCGGACCATTGGCGTGAAAACGGTCATAGCTCACTTCATCTTTGATGTACAAAATAATGAGCATGGCACAGGCCAGTCCCAGGCTGAGCCCCATGATATTGATAAACGTATAGACCTTATTTCGGGCCAGGTTGCGCAACGCAATAATGAAATAACTCTTAAGCATAATGTATCGGGTTAAGTTTTGGTGCTGCCGGTTAACTGCTGACGTACGCCTCAAAACAGTGAAGGCACATGCTCGATTGGTCCGGCGCCAAAGCAACGGTGCTGTTGTAAAACAATGCCAATGCCATTTTATAACACAATGAATATGAAGGTGGTATTAACCTTTACAGCGACTTAACTGTGCGGTTTTGATACACTGATTGTCCGGTATCGTGGCAGAGTGCAGTGCTATTTCAGATGCTTTCACTATGCTTCTATCAGGCATCAGAAAAGATATGAAGCTGGAGCAGATAACCAAACCCTAAATCTGGAAAATTCTTTGCATCTACTTAAACAATTTAAGTGCAGCCATTGCATCCTTTTTCTTTTTAAAACACTTTCAAAACCCCATACCATGATGTTGGTTTCATATTAAAACTATCCTACATAAAGGACGCTACATCGGTAATGTCAACATTATATAATGAGGGCTATTTCTATTGGGTGAAACTGAATTGAACTTCTTCAAAACCCCATATACCTTCAATGGCGCTTATTGGATGTTCAAACTTAATCGGATACCCAATAAACTCCATTGTACACATTTGATAATCAGTGTTTGCATACCTGAATTATGGCTTGTATTTTAATGTTAGCAGAAATATATAAACAGAACTTTTTTCGATAAAATGAATATTAGTGACTGGGTTAAGTCAAGACAATGGACAAAAAAGGCGAAAACGGTTTGCAAACCTTGCTGGGAGATTAAGTATTGTCCATACGGACCTTTAGTTGAAGAGTTTCCTATAGCAAAAGAGGATGATGACAAACGGTGTTTAATTTTCGGACATCAATGTCCCGTTTTTTCTGTTGCTGAACCCGACACTGAAAACACAATTCATTTTTTGTTGATGATAATGTCCGCAGGAAATGAATTTATAGTTGAAAATAAAACAAATCCAAAAGCTCAAGATTTAGCCGACAAACTTGCAGAAGGTAACCTAACTGATGCTGAGAGAATGGGAGAATCCTATTTCACTGACCTGTTCTCATTTTTACAAACCCTAAACCGAAGGAATTAAGTAGAAAGTGTAGGCTCCCCTTTTTTAGTATGCTTTAAAATTGAGATGGGGCTTCAAAGATGGTTTTGTATATGAAATCAAAGAAATTCTAAAGTATTCGGAACTAACAATGGACGAATATTTTCCAGCAGAACAGAATCTGATTCGACGATTAGGTTTCAATATGAGTACAAATAAATCTGTAATTGTGAAATGGAAGAAGACTTCATTAATACTTCTACTACCACAGGTGGCAGTAGCACAACTCAAAAAAGATTAATTCAAAAAGGATTTTTGCTGAGCAAAGGCTTTAAGCATGGCGTATTGAAAACTTAAGTTTGGTTTGAAACCCTATACCTAATGCTCACCCTTCTCAAAGGCCGTTTCATTTACTGCGCTGTTTATACTGCTTTTTTATTCGTAATCTATATCATACTCGAGAATACATAAAACATATTTAAGCTAGGGAAAACTTCAGCTAACATAAGTACAAAGCGCGTTTTCTGAATGTGCCTTTTCTCATAGATGTTCAAGTAGAACTTCTATAGTTACAAAAGACATATGCTGAATATGAGCTAGCCTACCACGGTCTTTTACACAAACCCTTTCAAAACCCCATATAAAAAAGATCCCGCTTTGGCAGCGGGATCTTTGGTCAGGATCATCAGATTTTTCCGTTCTCGAATTATTTATTAGCTGCAGCCCATGCTGTTGCCGCAGTTCAAACATTTATAACAGGTGCCGCTGCGTACGGTAATGTGTCCGCAGGTATTACAGGCCGGTGCATCGCTTTGCATGCTTTTGGCCGCTACGTTTACCGCATCCAGTCCCACTTCGTTTTTTACGGCCGTTTTCTGGGGCGCTTTGGCACCCTGGGGTGCGGCGGCTACCACCCTTATGTTCGACAATTCCGGTGACGGGGTAGGTGTTTCATCCCACTCTTCGTTGCCGGTATTGCCTACCTCCGGCTTGTCCAGTACGTGTACCAGGTCAGTTCTTCCTAAATACTCATAGCCCAATGCACGGAAGATAAAGTCTACAATAGACGTAGTGGATTTAATGTTCGGATGCTCCACAAAACCAGCCGGGTCAAACTTGGTAAACACAAACTTTTCTACAAACTCTTCCAGCGGCACACCATACTGCAGGCCAATAGAAATAGAGATGGCAAAGCAGTTCAGCATACTACGCATGGTAGCACCTTCCTTGGCCATGTCGATAAAGATCTCACCAACAGTTCCGTCAGGATACTCACCGGTGCGCAGGAATACGGCCTGCCCGTTGATCTTGGCTTTTTGCGTAAAGCCGCGGCGCTTGGCCGGCAAAGAACGACGTTCTACAATAGAGGCCAGCTTGCGTTTCAGCTTGGTATCGGGTGAAGCCTGTACGCGTTTTTGCACTTCATCCAGCAGTTCTTCAATGGTTAATTTACCCATATCCACAATGCCGGATTCGCTGATGGCAGACAGTTGCTCTGCGCCTTCTGCCGTTTGCGTGGCGCCATCTGCTTCTTTTTTCTTTTTCTCGCTTTTATTGCTCAGTGGCTGCGATAATTTAGAACCATCGCGGTACAAGGCACAAGCTTTTAAACCTAACTGCCAGCTTAGCAAATAAGAATCGGCAATTTCTTCCACTTCGGCCTCGTGCGGAAGGTTGATGGTTTTGGAAATAGCACCGGAAATGAAAGGCTGTGCAGCGGCCATCATGCGAATGTGACCATGGGCATGAATATAACGCTGGCCTTTTTTACCACATTTGTTGGCACAATCAAATACCGCTAGGTGTTCTTGTTTTAAATAAGGAGCACCTTCTACGGTCATGGTACCACATACATAATCGTTGGCGGCTTCAATTTGTTCTTCGGTAAAGCCAAGGGCTTCCAGCAGGCTCCACTCAAAGTTGAAGTAATCTTCCGGCTTAAAGCCCAAACGCTGCAGGCATTCTTCACCTAAAGTATATACGTTGAAAACAAACCCGACTTCAAAGGCAGAAGCTACCGCTTTATCCAGCTTTTTGATTTCTTCAGCAATGAAACCTTTTTCGCTCAGGGTTTGATGGTTGATGTGGGGTGCACCGGCGAAGGTTCCCGCACCTACCGCGTATTTTACAATCGCTTCTACTTCTTTTTCGCTGTAGCCCAGGTTGATCAGGGCAACCGGTACCGACTGGTTGATGATCTTGAAATAACCACCACCGGACAGTTTTTTGAACTTCACCAAGGCAAAGTCAGGCTCCACACCCGTAGTATCGCAGTCCATTACCAGGCCAATGGTGCCGGTAGGTGCAATAACGGTAGACTGCGCATTCCGGTAACCATATTTTTCACCCAGTTCCACAGCTTCATCCCAGGCTTTGCAGGCGGCTTTCAATAAATAATCAGGACAGTATTGGGCTTTTAAACCTTGGGGCTTTACGCTCAAGCCTTCGTATTCATCGGCATCGTAAGCAGCCAGGCGGTGGTTGTGCATCACCCGCAGCATGTGCTTTTTATTCTCTTCATAGCGGGGGAAAGCACCCAGGGTTTTCGCCATTTCGGCCGAAGTTTTATATGCAATACCGGTCATGATAGCAGTAATGGCACCGGCAATGGCCCTTGCTTTTTCGCTGTCGTACGGAATGCCGCTTACCATCAGCAGCGTACCCAGGTTGGCATAACCCAAACCTAAAGTGCGGTACTCATAGCTTAACTGCGCTACTTCTTTGGAGGGGAACTGCGCCATCAGTACAGAAATCTCCAGCACCGTAGTCCACAGGCGGCAGATATATTCAAAACCCTCTACATCAAAGTGGTTCTTTTCCAGATCATAAAACTTCATCAGGTTGGCCGATGCCAGGTTACAAGCCGTATTGTCCAGGAACATGTATTCCGAACAAGGGTTGGAAGCCCGAATCTCGCCACCTTCGGGGCAGGTATGCCATTCGTTGATAGTGGTATTGTATTGCGTACCCGGATCCGCACAACGCCAGGCTGCATAAGCAATCTGGTTCCACAGTTCTTTGGAAGGTACTTTTTTCATGGTGCGGCCATCGGTCCGGGCTTTCAGTTCCCAGTCCTCGCCTTTCTCCAGCTTTTCAAAAAAGCTGTTGGGGATGCGAACGGAGTTGTTGGAGTTTTGTCCGCTTACCGTTCTGTAGGCTTCGCCTTCGTAATCAGAAGCATAACCGGCCTCGATCAGCGCACCTACTTTTTTCTCTTCTTCTACTTTCCAGTTGACAAACTCCACGATCTCGGGGTGATCCAGGTCCAGGCACACCATTTTAGCAGCCCGACGCGTGGTACCACCGCTTTTGATAGCACCGGCGGCACGGTCACCAATCTTTAAAAAGCTCATAAGACCGGAAGAAGTACCACCGCCGCTCAATTTTTCGCCTTCGCCGCGAATGTTAGAGAAGTTGGTACCCACACCGGAACCGTACTTAAAAATCCTGGCTTCGCGTACCCACAGGTCCATGATACCGCCGTCGTTCACCAGGTCGTCTTCCACGCTTAAAATAAAGCAGGCATGCGGCTGCGGACGCTCGTAAGCAGAAGTAGAGCTCTTCAATTGTCCATCGGCCGGATCCACATAATAATGGCCTTGCGGCTTGCCCGAAATGCCATAGCTTTCGTACAAACCGGTATTGAACCACTGCGGCGAGTTGGGCACGCACATTTGGTTCAAAATGCTATATACCAGCTCCTCGTAAAATATTTGTGCATCATTGTCCGTAGCAAAGTAACCATAACGCTGACCCCATACGCGCCAGCAATTGGCCATACGGTGGGCTACCTGCTTGGCCGAGGTTTCGCGACCCAGGGAACCATCTTGTTGGGGTACGCCAGCCTTGCGGAAGTATTTTTGCGCCAGGATGTCGGTAGCAATCTGGCTCCACTGCCGGGGTACTTCCACGTTGTTCATTTCAAACACCACTTCACCACTGGGGTTACGAATCACCGATGTACGGTAATCGTACTCAAACTGGTCGTACACATTAACACCTTCTTTGGTGTATTTACGGTTGAAGGTCAAGCCTTTGGGAGTTGGTTTCTTTGCACTGGCCATGTCAATTTCATTTATGTTGAATAAGTTGATTTCCGTCCACTGTTCCGTTTGATTTTCCATAATAAAAAGTATAGCGGGAGGACGAAAATATCTTTACCCAGCGAAAAAATGAAGCCATAGATATGCACATATGTGCATTACAGAAGTGGACAAATTTTGTAATGCAGGCTGGCAGTGGGTTACACAACTTTTACACCTTGAATTCACATCATTTGGCAACATTTTTATTTGGCTAATCGCTCCAAAAGCAGTAGCCGCCGGGTCCACAAAAACAGCCGGTTTTTTTGATGAAGCGGCGACAATTTTATTACTTGCAGCCTTGCTTTGCCAACATAACAAGGTACGCCATTTACCTTTACCGGCCTAAGCAAAGGGGCATAATTAAACACTTTTTAACGAGCAAAAAGACCATATACAATGCGGCATTTTTTTTCTTTTTTTCTGCTGGCCCTGGTGGGTTCGGCCACAGCGCAGGCCCAGGTACAGCAGTCAGGCTGGCTGGCTTCCTTCAATACTTTTAAGCTAAAAAACAAGTGGAGCTTACACTTTGACGCCCAGGTGCGCAGCAGCGATAACCTGAAGCAGGTACAAACCCTCCTGTTACGGCCCGGCCTTAATTACCACATCAATAAAAAACTGACCGCCACCGGTGGCTATGCCTATATTCCCAACCGGCGTACGGTAGAGGGTGTGAACGACTACCTTGCCGAACACCGCATCTGGGAGCAGGTGGTGTACAGCCACAAAATAAAAACCGTAGCGGCCAGTCACCGGCTCCGGTTCGAACAGCGCTTTTTGCCGCAGGCCATACGAGTAGCAGACAAGCTGGAAACCGACCATTACCTGCCGGCTTACCGGCTGCGTTATTTTACCCGCCATGTACTGCCGCTCCAGCGCCAGCCGGTATTTAACCAGGGCTGGTTTGCGGCTTTGCAGGACGAAGTATTTGTGAATACCGGCAACAAAACTGCGGTTAACGGCCACTTTTTTGACCAGAACCGCCTGTACCTGGCCGTGGGCTACCGCCTGCCGGCCACCAAAATAGACCTGGAAGCCGGCTACATGAACCAGTACAGCAAAACCAGAACCTCCTTTGTGAATAATCACATTGCCCAGATAGCGGTTTATAAAAGACTGTAGCAGGCCGGTTGTCTGAACCATGATTTGGGGGATTAAGGGATTAGGAGGAAGGAGGAATTAAGAATGAAAAATTAAAAATGTAAAACAGGAATGGTACAGCGCCTTATCCCGCGTTAACTTAAATTATCTATTCCTTTCAGAAAAGATTAGCGGAATATAGCGCCTGCAGTAGTTGACCTCAGCACACAAAAAGATCAAATTCTTTAAAAGCCCATACTTGTAAAGACAAGTCAAGTAACCTACAATACTTAGTGCAGGATACCTGCTGTAATGACTGTTGCTGTGCGTGGGCCGGCCAAACGGGCGGAGCGATCAGGGTAGCCTTGAACTTTTTGCTTACTTTTTCGGGGAGAAAAAGTAAGAAGCGCTGACTACAGGAGGATATAACCTTAGTCATAGGAACTCAAAAAGAACTGCTACATGGGGATTTGAAGAAGTTAAGAGATGATGCTGAAACCAGTTCAGCATGACAGGGGCAAGAGGCGTTACAACCTCTTTGAAAACCCATATACACAACACCCATCCCGGTGAAACCATCTTCAACGGATGAGGGCCACCGTACCGTGATCCTGCACCAGGTCCTTGCCAGCAGGATCACGGTACTGCAGTACCCACAGATACACACCGGCAGGTACAGGCAGGTTTTTCACTTTTCCATTCCAGGCCTTACCCACCTCCGTAGATTGAAACACCACGCCACCATAACGGTTGAAAATGGTAAACTGGTAATCCTGGGCAAAGCATTGCACCACTGGCTTAAAAGCATCGTTTTTGCCATCGTTGTTGGGCGTAAAAGCGGTGGGTAACCACACCCGGCATTCACATTTTTCAAAAGCCACCTCAAAGCTGCGCCGGTCATAGGAGCAGTCGTTCATCACCGTTATTTCGTACTGGCCGGCCTGGTCAATGGTGCGGTTGGGAAACTTCAAGCCATTCTCCCACCGGTACGCCTTGGCATTGTACACGCTGGCATCCAGCGTTAAGCTACTGCCGGCACACAGGGTGGTATCGACAATCTGATGGGGCACCTGTACCGCTTTATCAGAGTCAATCACCACCTGGGCGGTGGCTGTATCTGTCAGGCACCGGCTGTAAATAATGGCTTTTGCCGTGTAGGTGCCGGGGCCAGGGTACTGGTGCTCCGGCCTTAAAGAAGTTGAAAAATTGCGGGAACCCGAAGCCGGATCGCCAAAGTCCCATTCCACCGAATCCACACGGCTAAACAGGAGTGAAAATGCCACGGGCTGGTCCGCACAGGTTTTCTTTTGCAATTGAATGCCGTTTTCCCTTAAGCTAAAGCTGCCGGAGCGGATGTAGTTATAGTTGATCAACTGGTAATTGCGTTTTAAGTTCAGGGCATTGCGCTGGTAAAAAGCATCGTTGCCGCGCCGGTTAGGCTGCTCAATGATGCTGATGGTTTCGTCCTGCCCGCGCATGGTTACATATATTTTGCCATCGGGCGCCAGCTGCAGGGTTCTGCGAATGGTAAAGCAAACCCGGGGGCTGCAGATCACCGCATCGCCAAAGCCATTCACGGTATGCCGGGTGGCCTCTATCTGTGCCGGCGTACCGGCCTGCAGGTCCAGTTGGTACACCCAGTGTCTTTCCGCTTTCATATTGGCATTGGTTACTTCATAAGCTGCCATGTACAGTTTGGTACCGTCGGGCGAAATTTCAGCATCCTCCAGGATCTGCCCTTGCGGCACCCGCAGGCTAACCGGGTTGAAAACGGCGCCGGTCTGGTTGTTAAAATCAAACACCACAACTTCGCCTTGTGCAGCCAGGGGTACTATCAGTTTTTCGCTGTTGGCCGAGAGCTTTAAATTACCAAAACCCAACTCCAACTGGTAGGGAGAAAGCACAGTAGCCGCCACAGGGGACACTACCGGCGCCGGGTCTACTCCCGTTTTTGACACCAAAAAGCTGCTGAACGCACCCGATGCATAGGTGATGATCCATTGGTCGGTTTGGTTGCAATGGGTGGCACCGGCCAGCGCCACCGAAGCATTGGGCAGCAGCACGGTAAAAAAGTTGAACAGGGTGGACGGTTGCGGATAAATAATTTCGCCGCCGGGCGCCTTCATGTTAATGGTGAGGTATTGCAGCTGGTTGGCATAACTGCCCTGGGATACACCAAACAAGTAGTACAGCGAATCGTTGCCGGGGTAAGGACAAATGAGCGGCATAACATAACCCGACCAGGGCCACCGGTACTGGTATTTGGGAATGACTTCGTGGTTTTTATTCCAGGTGGTGAAACCGTCGGTATAAAACAGCAGGTTGCCTTGCCGGTCGCAAATGGAAGAAACATAGTAAGGATCGGTATTGCCAACGGCGCTTGCATTGGTAGTATCCAGAACTGTTGGCGGCGAGGTATTAAAGTCCAGCCCGGCATTGGCACCAAAAGCCCATACGTTGTAGCGCTTTTGTGCTGGCGCCGCCTGCAGCAAAAACAATCCAGTCCATAAAAGTACCCATGTGCGTGCGTTCATCATTGGTTTGACAGTTATACCCATTTTGGTTACAGCCGCTCATAGGGTACCGGTAGGGAGATGTAAAGAACAAGGACAGATCATCGTGTAAAAATGATGCACCGGCAGTTGTTCCGCCCCTCAAAACACATATACAAAATATCTAAATTAATATTTTACACCCAATTCGCCTACATGGTACCGGCAGATTATTACACCCGGCGGCAGGGTCTGGTTATTGTTGTGATGAAGGATGCGCAGGTGGTGCGCAAAACACCTGTTGGATAACGGCACCCTGCAATCGCAAAAAGTTTTGCATTTTTGCATAATAACCGTAGCGGATGAAGATGCCTATTTACCATAGCATACTGGAAAAGAAAAAGAAAGGACAAAAGTCGTTTGCCATTTTGGTGGACCCCGATAAGGCCACTGCATCTTCCTTGTCTGCCCTGGTCAAACTGGCCGCGGAAGCCCGTGCCGACTACTTTTTTGTTGGCGGCAGCCTGGTGGTTTCCGACAACCTGGATGCCTGCGTACTGCAAATCAAGCAGCACTGTTCTATCCCGGTCTTGCTTTTTCCGGGCAGCCCGGCACAAATCAGCCGGCATGCCGATGCGCTGTTGTACCTCTCCCTCATCTCGGGCCGCAATGCCGACCTGCTGATTGGCCAACACGTGATTTCGGCTCCTTTTGTAAAAAAAAGCGGGCTGGAAATTATTTCAACCGGTTATATGGTCATTGACGGGGGTGCTCCTACTACGGTTTCTTACATCAGCAACGCCACTCCTATACCCGCCGATAAAAACGAGATTGCCCTTTGTACGGCCATGGCCGGCGAAATGCTGGGCAAGCAAATCATTTATATGGATGCCGGCAGCGGTGCCAAAAAAGCCATCAGCGAAGAAATGATTGCGGCCGTGGCGCAAAACATTGAAGTGCCGCTGGTAATTGGTGGTGGTATACGCGATGCGGAAAAAGCTTACCTGAACTGCAAAGCCGGTGCCGATGTTATTGTGGTAGGCAATGCCATAGAAGAAGATCCGCTGCTGGTAAAAGAAATGGCTGCCGCCGTACACGGAGCCTTTACTTTTTCGTAAAAGACCGATGCTTGCCAAAAGTGGCAGATGCATCGGTTCAACCCTTCTCTCCTCTTTGATGATAAGGCATATGGGTTCTTGAAGAATGGGTAAAGCACCCGTCTTTTCAGGCCTGCAACCATGTTACGCCAGAAGCTTTTTCAAAACCTGTATCTGCAATAAATGAAGAACCGGCATATGGGGTTTTAAAGAAGTTTAATATTTAAAGTTTAAGCTCGTCGGTTCACGAGTTGAGCGTGCAGATTTCGCAGATGTGATAGCAGTATGGGTTTTTGAAAGACGCTCTTTCCTCCGGTCAGCCGTCAACTTTCTGACATGGGCTTTTAAACCTTTTTACAAGCTTTTATTTTTGATGCGCGAAGGCGTTTGCTCGCCGCTGACCATAGGCTCGCAACCTTTGATGATGGCATTGATGATGGCCGCCATATGCGTCACGTCTATCCGGTCTACTTCATCGCACTGGCTGTGGTAGCAGGCATCATCGTCATCGCTGCTCATGAGGGTATGCGCAGGAATACCCTTTAAGGCAAACGGGTAGTTGTCCGATCGCCTAAAC
>JAEWAC010000336.1 GCA_023391895.1 Bacteroidota bacterium | reverse complement strand
TACAGGTACGGTACAATAAAACGGTGCAGGTGCGGCACCTTATCCAGCACGTATACCTGTACCAGGGTAAATACAATTAAACGGATGATATTTTTGACCAGGTCGCTCAACGGGATGTACGTTTTTCTTGTTCTATTTTCGTTTCGGTGTCCTTCATTAATTGCAACTGCTCTTCACGCTGCAGGTTTTCTACCACAAATACCTGCTGGATGCTGTTGAAATTAACGGCTGTTTTTACTTTCACAAACTGAAACCCGGTGATGGGGTCGTCTTTTACCTCGGCCACCCGGCCTACCATAAAGCCCGGCGGAAAATTGTAGGAATAAACCGAGGTTAAAACGGTGTCGCCCTGCTTGACCTCTACGTTCCGGGGTATGCCTTTCAGGCTTACAAACCGCGGGTCTTTGCCATCCCACTCCAGGGTGCCGTAATCGCCGGTTTTCTTCAAAGAAGCGGTCACCCGGCTTTTTACGTGCAGCAGGCTCATGGCCTGGCTAAAGTTAGGGCTTACATTCACGATCACCCCTACGGCCGCCCCGTCGGAACTAATGACCGCCATATTATCGCGGATGCCGTGGTTGGCCCCCCGGTTCAGTTGCAGGTAATTGGTTTCGGAATGCACGGAATTGTAAATCACCTTGGCATCGCGGTACAGGTAGCGGCGAAACTTGGTCAGGGTGTCGTAGCGGGTCGAGTCGATGACCAGCCGGCTGACGGTATCAGGCACCATAAAGCTGCCGGGCAACAGGTTGAGCAGGGAGTCGTTCATGCGGTGGAGGCGCTTGTTTTCCTCGGCCAGGTGAAAATAGTCATCTACTTTGTCCACCTGTTTGTTGATGCTGCCGGTGACTTCGCTGGCGGCGCCTAAAAAAGCCGCTTTGTGAAAGCGGTTGTAGGAAAAAAGCATCCACAAGGCAAAAAACTGCAAAACCAGAAAGGCCAGGAAAACAAAATACCGCTGAATGAAAAGGAAAATGTTGCGCACTCAAAAAATGGATTAGAAGTTAGGAGTCAGGAGTTAGAATTGGTTGCGGGTGCCACTGCTTCCACATTCTAACTCCTGGCTCCTATTTACTTACTGTATTATCGCATGACAAAAGGATAACGTTCATAATTTTTCAGCGCCAGGCCCGTGCCCCGCACTACGCTTTTCAGCGGATCATCTGCCACGTGTACCGGCAGTTTGATCTTTTGGCTCAAACGCTTGTCCAGCCCTTTCAGCAAGGCACCACCACCGGTAATATAAATACCACGGCGGTAAATATCGGCCGCCAGTTCGGGTGGGGTTTGCTCCAGTGCTTTTAAAATCGCTTCTTCTATTTTGAAAATGCTTTTGTCCAGGGCTTCGGCAATTTCCTGGTAGCTTACATAAATCTGCTTGGGAATACCGGTTACCAGGTCACGGCCGTTTACCGGAATATCATCGGGTGGGTTTTCCAGGTCTTTCATGGCGGCCCCGATCTGAATTTTGATTTGTTCGGCCGTACGCTCACCAATCAGCAAGCTGTGGTAGCGGCGCAGGGCTTCCATAATGTCGGCGGTAAACTCATCGCCGGCAATACGGATGGACTGATCGCACACAATACCCGCCAGGGCAATCACGGTAATACCGGTGGTACCACCGCCGATATCAATGATCATGTTACCCACCGGCTCCTCTACATCGATGCCGATACCCAAGGCAGCGGCCATAGGCTCGTGAATCAGATACACTTCTTTGGCACCGGCCTGCTCGGCACTGTCGCGCACCGCCCGTTTTTCTACTTCGGTAATAGAGGAAGGTATGCAGATCATCATGCGCCAGCTGGGGGGAAACAGTGGCTTTTTGGGGTATACCAGCTTAATCAGCTCACGAATCATCAGTTCCGCGGCATTAAAGTCGGCAATTACGCCATCTTTCAAAGGACGTACAGTACGGATGCTTTCGTGGGTTTTTTCGTGCATCATCAATGCCTTTTTGCCCACTGCCAACACTTCCTTAGGGTTGTTCCGGTTAAGAGCTACGATGGAGGGTTCGTTTACTACCACTTCGTCGTTATGAATGATTAGGGTATTTGCCGTGCCTAGGTCTATCGCTATCTCCTGCGTGAACCAGTTAAAAAGTCCCATCTCCTATATTGGATTTAATAGTATAAAAAGATTGTGTGCAAAGTTGCTGGAAATAAATTGAATTGACAAAGTAAAAACCCTTGCCTTTCGTGTTGTTTTCACTAAAACCTAACAGATTTTTACTCGAAATCTCTTTGCCGCCAAACGGCTTCTAATGGAAAGCGATAAAAGTGCTGCTTACAGGCCCATTTACAACCAGTGAGCTACCAACGTTCTTTTTCCTTATTTATTTTATCGTTCCGTTACTTTTAGGGTGGTGAAAATCATCAACCGCACGGTATTCATCTTATCCGGGGTCAGCTTTTTTGCCGATGTAGCCAGCGAAATGCTATACCCCGTGGTGCCCATCTACCTGAAAGAGATTGGTTTTTCCGTGTTTTTGATTGGCGTGCTGGAAGGCGTGGCCGAAGCTACGGCCGGCCTCAGCAAAGGTTATTTTGGCAAAAGAAGCGACGAAAAAGGCCTGCGGCTGCCTTATATCAAAAGCGGTTACTTTCTCAGCGCCCTTTCCAAGCCCATGATGGCGCTGCTCACCTACCCGCTCTGGATTTTTTTGGCCCGCACCATTGACCGGCTGGGCAAAGGCCTGCGCACCGCCGCCCGCGATGCCCTGCTGTCGCAAAACGCCACCCCTGCCACCAAGGGCCGGGTGTTTGCCTTTCACCGCAGTATGGATACCCTGGGCGCGGTGCTGGGCCCGGTAATAGCTATGGCCTTTTTATATTTTTTACCCGGCCGTTACCTATGGCTTTTTTATTTAGCTTTTATTCCAGGCCTCCTTGCCGTAGCCCTCACCTTTATATTAAAAGAAAAAAAGCAGCCCTCCGCCACCTTGCCCAAAGGACATTTCTTTTCTTTTTTCCGCTATTGGAGCGTGGCCACGCCGGAATATAAAAAGCTGGTAGCTGGCCTGCTGCTTTTTGCCCTCATCAACAGCTCCGACGTGTTTTTGCTTTTAAAAACCCGGGAACTGACCGCCAATGACAGCCTGACCATTGGGACTTATATTTTTTACAACCTGGTGTATGCGGCGGCGGCTTATCCCCTGGGCCTGCTGGCCGACCGATGGGGTTTTAAAAGAGTTTTTGTGGCGGGGCTTTTTTTGTTTGCGCTGGTGTACGGCCTGTTTGGTTTTGCCGGTTCGGCACTGGTGGCTTTTATTGGTTTTTTTATTTACGGCGTGTATGCCGCGGCTACCGAAAGCCTTGCCAAGGCCTGGATTACCCAAACGGCACCCGCTACCGACCTGGCCACGGCCATTGGGTTTTATACTTCGTGTCAAAGCCTTTGCAGTCTGCTGGCCAGCGCCTTTGCCGGCTTTTTGTGGACCACCTTCAACAGCACCACTACCTTTGCCGTATCGGCCGCTACAGCGATTGTTGTTGCCATTTATTTTCTGTTGCTCAAAGGCCGGGCAAAAATTGTTTCTGCTCCCGGCACTTATTTTGGCACGGTAATCGCATTTTTGCTGCTTAGAATTATTCTTTAACCTAAATCTTTATGAGAAAACTAGTATTTGTTACCCTATCAGTTCTTTGTTTTTATTTTGGACAGGCACAAAGCACCGGCAGTTCGTACCGGACTGCATTAGGTGTTAAGGTATGGGATGGCGCGGGCATTTCACTCAAGCATTTTGGCGCTTCTGGTAATGCCGTGGAAGCCATTGGCTATTTCTACAACCGCGGTTTTCGCCTCACGGGCCTGTACGAAATACATGGTGATATTGCAGGCGCACCCGGTTTACAATGGTACATAGGACCTGGTGCCCACATTGGTTTTTATAACGACAAGTACAACAGAAATGACAATGACATAGCGATTGGTATAGATGGTGTGTTGGGTTTGGATTATAAATTCAGAGGTGCACCAATCAATATGTCGCTTGACTGGCAACCCGCATTCGAGTTCGGTGATGGCAGAGGTTTTAGTGGCAGCTGGGGCGGACTCGGAATCAGGTATACGTTTTAGTTGCTGGTCTATGACAAACACCCCAAAAAAGGCGATGAAATTTCATCGCCTTTTTTATTTTACGGAAAGCTGTATCTTTTAGCATGCCTGCCCCCCTCGCGTGTACTTATAGAACAAAGCGCCTGCCCTGCGGCTTTTGCTTCCGTTTGCAGCCGGCATTGTGTGGCAGTCGTATTGGCCTTTTTCTTTTTCACTGCTGGCAGGTCTTACGCTTACCGTTATTGTTCTGGCCGTTCTTTATTTCTTACTGCCCCTCACCCGGCGCTATACGTATGCCGGCGTCTTTGGCGCTCTCCTCCACTTGCTCACAGCCGCTGCCGGTGCTTGGGCGGTATGGACGCAGGATGTAAGACAACATCCACAATGGCTGGGGCGGCATTACCAAACCCATCACTACCTGGTAGCTATGCTGGAAGAGCCGCTGGTGCAAAAACCCAACTCCTACAAAGCCCAGGCTTCCGTAACCCGTCTGGTGCACAACGACAGTGTACAAACTGTACGCGGCAAGATCATCCTGTATTTTAAAAAAGATTCTTCTATAAATCACTTGAATTATGGATCACAAATATTGATCACAAAGCCCTTGCAGGAAATACAAAATAGCGATAACCCCGGCAGCTTTCACTACAAGCGCTACAGCTTGTTTCAGGGCATTACCCACCAGGTGTACCTCACCCCAAAGGATTTTGCAGGGCTACCGGCGCTCAACCAAAAGTGGTGGAAGAAAAGGTTGTTTGAAACCCGGGCCTGGGTCATCACGCTTTTAAAAACCCATGTTGACGTGCTGATCCTGTCCGGCAACCCCAGGCTGTATCTCAACCAGCTGAGTCAAAACCTGCAGATCAGGCAGGTGGTGGTAGATGGTTCGGTGCCCCACTGGAAGGCCCGGCTGTGGCAGCGGGATTGCGATTCTTTAAAAATCCCATATCAGACGTATCCCAAAAAGGGGCTTTTGTATTGAACCTGTAGTGCCCTACCTTTGCGCTTTTCTTACGCTTGCCTTCCTTTAATTTTTTTACATGAACAAAAAAATAACCTCTGCCCTTATTTCTGTTTTTTACAAAGATGGACTGGACGTTGTAGCCCGGCAGCTGCAGCAACAAGGTGTTACCATTTACTCCACCGGCGGTACGCAAAAGTTTATTGAAGACTTAGGCATCCCGGTGGTGCCGGTAGAAAACCTCACCTCTTACCCTTCCATTTTAGGCGGTCGTGTCAAAACCCTGCACCCCTCCGTGTTTGGCGGCATCCTGGGCCGCAGGGCCAACGAAACCGACCTGCAGGAAATGCAGCAATACAACATTCCCATCATTGACCTGGTGATTGTAGACCTGTATCCTTTCCAGGAAACGGTAGCCCAAACCACCGATGAGCAGCAGATTATTGAAAAAATTGACATTGGCGGTCCTTCCATGATACGGGCAGCGGCCAAAAACTTCAGCGATGTAACGGTGCTGGCCTCCAAAGACGATTACCAGCCCCTGGTAGACCTGCTGCAACAGCAAAACGGTGAGATCACCCTGGACCAGCGCAGAAGCTTTGCCGCCAAAGCTTTTGAAATTGTAAAAGAATACGACATTGCCATTGCCGATTATTTTAGCGGCACCGCTACCGGCCGCCAGCAAAAGGTGTTGCGTTATGGCGAAAACCCGCACCAGCAAGCCACCTTTACCGGCAACCTGGAAGCGTACTTTACCCAACTGCACGGCAAAGAACTGTCGTACAACAATTTAGTGGATGTAGAAGCCGCTTTTGACCTGATTAACGAGTTTACCGAAACCACCTTTGCCATTATCAAGCACACCAACGTGTGTGGTATTGCCAGCCGCAAAACGGTAATAGAATCGTGGAACGCTGCCCTGGCCGGCGATCCGGAAAGTGCTTTTGGCGGCGTGCTGGTGTGCAATGCTGAAGTAGACGAAGCAACCGCCCAGGCCATCAACGAAATATTTTTTGAAGTGTTGATCGCTCCTGCTTTCAGCCAGTCGGCCCTGGGCATTTTACAATCCAAAAAGAACCGGATCTTACTGCAATCAAAGCAGGTCAAAGCTGGCAACGAAAAAATGTTCAAAAGCCTGCTGAACGGCACGCTTACGCAGGATAAAGACCGGGGCAATTTTGATAAATGGGAAGAAGCCGGCGGCCGTCCCACCAGCGCCCACGAAAAAGAAGACCTGCTGTTTGCCAACCTGGTGTGCAAGCACTTAAAGTCCAACGCCATTGCACTGGTGAAAAACAAACAGCTGGTGGGTAAAGGCTGCGGACAAACCAGCCGCATTGATGCCCTGCGCCATGCTGTGGAAAAAGCCGGCCAGTTCAACTTTGACCTGAAGGGCGCCGTGATGAGTTCTGATGCGTTTTTTCCGTTCAATGATTGTGTAAAACTGGGCCACGAAGCCGGCATTACGGCCTTTATACAGCCCGGCGGCTCCATCCGAGATAAAGACAGCATTGAATACTGCAAGGAAAACAACCTGGCCCTGGTCATGACCGGCCTGCGGCATTTCAAGCACTAACATTTTCTACTGCCACACCTGCCGGAGCTGGCTGTAGGAAAAGATGGATTCGTAAAATAGAAAAATAAAAATATCAGTCGCGCCTTTCCCTGCCCTGTGCAGGGAAAGGCAAATGCGCCGTTCAATGAGTTCAGCATCTCCACAGCCACCCCCCAATGAAGCTACTGGTCAGCCACACCTGCCCGTAAAATACCTTTCCTACTTCAACCCTTTTCAGTTTAAAAAGCAGGGGCAAAAAGGAAAGGCGTTGCTGGCACTGGGCCTGGTTTGCTTTTTCTGGGGCACTACCTGGATTGCCTCCAAAGAAGGGGTGCGGCACATGCCGGCCCTGCAACTGGCGGGCATTCGGCAGTTTTTCGGCGGCTTGTGTTACGTGGTTTTCTTTTTAGCCAAAGGTGTCCGGCTGCCGCGGGGCAAAGAATGGGGCCCGGTACTGATGCTGGCCTTTTTAAACTTTATGCTGAGCAACGGCCTTTCCACCTGGGGCGTTCAATTTATTAGCGCGGGCCTCGGGTCTATTATCGGCGCTATTTTTCCTTTGTGGCTGGTGGTCATTGGCTTGTTTTCTACCCAGCACAAACTGCAGCCTAAAACCGTAGCCGGGTTGCTTATGGGCTTTGCCGGCATTTGTGTTATTTTTTACGAGCACCTGCACGACTTTTTGATCCCGGATTTTCGCTTTGGCATTTTTCTGTCCATTGCCTCTACCTGGTCATGGGCCCTGGGTACGATTTACACCAAAAAACACGCCTTACACTTCAATCCTTACTTTAGCCTGGGCCTGCAAATGCTGATCTCCGGCGCGGCTTTGTTTACCATTACCCAGGTTACGGGCATGGCTATTCCGCTGGCCGCCGTTCCCTGGCAGTCGTGGACGGCCATTGCTTACCTGGTGGTGTTTGGCTCGGTCATTTCCTTTATTGCTTTTTTGTATGCGCTGCAAAACCTGCCGACCGAGCAGGCCAGTTTATACGCTTACATCAACCCCATTGTTGCGGTGTTTTTTGGCTGGCTGCTGTTTGGCGAAATCCTGACGCCATACATGATTGTGGGGGTGTTGCTGGCCCTGTCCGGCGTGTACCTGGTCAATAGAGCGGCTCAGAAAGTTTAAGGTTTAAAGTTTAAGGTTTAAAGTTTTCGAGTTCACCAGTTCACATTTTCACGAGTTGTATCGCAGATTGCGCAGATTTTAGATGGATTTCGCAGATGGGTAAAAGCATATGAGTTTTTGAAAGATTTGAAAGGATGAAGAGTTGAGTAGGTTGAAAGGGCTTAAAGCAATTGTGCATTTCTTATTGTTACCCTTTCAGAAGGGCTGTGTTTTTCTTCTGCTTCTTGCCCTGTCATTCCGACAAAGGAGGGATCTCAAAGGCAATAGTCTTTCAAGCTGCCTGATCATAACACAGCCCTCAACATCAACAGTCCTGGTGCTGTTTTCATCCAATGCTTACTGCACTCTTGCGCAACCAATATAAGGTTTTGAAGATATTGTAAGAGTTGATTGGTTGAGGGTTGTTATGGGTTTTTGAAGAAGTTTTTACTTGGGATGATGTTGTGCCACCAAGGCACTAAAG
>JAEWAC010000335.1 GCA_023391895.1 Bacteroidota bacterium | reverse complement strand
GTTGTACTCATCCTGGTTTACCTGCATCACGCCTTTCTTTTTATAAAATCTTCCACTCAGCAGGTAATCCATTTTATCACTACCGCCACTGAGGCTCAGGTTGTGCTCCATTGACGGTGTCCAGTCGCGGAACATGGTGCGCCACCAGTCTACGCTGCCGTAATAGATGTACATATCCTTACCATTGCGGTTGTCAATGACAGCCGAAGGCAGGGACTTGTCGGTTTGCCGTTTTCTCAGTTCTTCGTAATCTTCATCGGAATAACCGGTATAGGTTTTCCCAACCGCTCTTAAAAAAGCTTCGTCATTCAGCTTGGCGGCGGTATAACCATCGGTAATAAAGTCGGTTTTTACCGTTGTGGTGGCCCAGCCAAAGTTATTGCCATAGCTTAAGCGCACTTTGCCCGACTTGGCTTTTTTGGTGGTCACCAGCACCACGCCAAAAGCACCACGGGCGCCGTAAATGGCTGCCGAGGCCGCGTCTTTTAAAACCGAAATGGTTTCTATATCCCGTGGGTTGATCAGGTCCAGGTTGCCCGGTACGCCATCGATCAATATCAGAGGCGAACCGCCGGAGTTGGTGATAGAAGCATAACCACGAATGTTCAAGTTGCCGCCACTGCCAGGGCTGCCATCACCAAAAGAAATGTTCAGGTTGGGCACCGCACCCTGCAGGGCCTGGGTGACATTGGAGACCGGCCGGTCTTCCAGCACTTTGGAATCAATCTGGCTGACAGCACCGGTCAGGTTTACTTTTTTTTGCGTACCGTATCCTACCACCACTACTTCACCCAGTGCTTCGTTGGCGGGTGTAAGACTAACGTTCAGAGAAATGGGGGGTCCTTTTTTGTACGCGTAGCCACTTAGCACTTTGCTTTCATAACCTACATAGGAAAAGGAAAAAGAATAGCCACTGGCCTCTGGTAACGTACTAAAAGTAAAGGCGCCGTTTTCATCTGTTACTGCAGAAAGCGAAATGTTAGCGGCTTTGTTTTGTGCCAGTACGGTTACACCTTGCAGTGCCTCATCTTTGTCATTTTTTACTGTTCCTGTTACGGCAGGCCCACTTTGCTGCGCCTGTGCCGGAAAGATGAGCAGACCCAGCAGCACTAAAACCAAAATCGTTTTAGCACGCGAGTAGAGTTGTTTCATATAGTGGTTGATTTGAGTGTAAAAGTCCTTATTTAAGATATTGGCTGATATTAACTTTGGGTTATCTCACGGTTCATCAAACCATACGCAACTGGTTTCAGTAGGATATTTTTTTGGATTCTTTCCGGGATGAAATGGCAGCACTACTAGGTACAGCCTTTCCATTCTAGTTGTTCTAATGCAGGTGTTTTTCGAGGTCAGTAGAATTGCTGAAACTGATACACGGGCCTTTTCGCATGGTTAAAATATTGCAATTATCAGCGCGAACTTTGTGCAAACGTATGCGCAAAATGCTTCGGTTTTTTTTGGTTATGGCACCTGGATGGCAAGGCTGTTGGTACCTTTTTTCCTTGTATAAGATTTTACCGATGCCCCGGTAAGTGGTCTTAAGTAACAGCCAGGCATATGGGTTTTTGAAAGAAATCAGCACATGTTTTTTCAGAAGCTAATGGTGCTGGCGGTTATAAACATACCCATAGCCCAGTTACTGCCAAAAAGGTATTTAGAATACTTTAACACAGGTCCGTGAAACCTGTATGCATTCTTCCAGTCTGCTATTTACAACATTCTTGAAACGCATTACTTTATTTAAACCAATTGGTATGAAAAAAATATGGATACCCCTTTTGCTTTGTATTTGCCTGCCGTTTGCTTATTCCTGTAGCAGTTTGAAGTTGGGTGGCTATACGCTGAATGAAAAAGATGCCGCTACTGCTATACGTCAATTGCTGGAAGCCGGCGCCCGGGATGGTGTATCGGCCAGTGCCTTTAGCAAAGATCAGGTGCTGTCGGCTGTTTTCCCGGAGCCCATTAAAAAAACCTTGAACACCTTGCAGCAGTTAGGTGTCACCAGCGAGATTGACCGCTTTACCACTACGCTGAGTACGGCATCGGAAAAAGCGGCTGCCAATTCCGTTCCCATCTTCGTTTCGGCTACGCAAAACATTCGGCTGGATGATGCCATGCGTATTGTAAAAAATGGCGGTACCTCGGCTACGGATTACCTGCGCACTTCGGTGGGCGATAGCCTGAGACGCTCCATACGGCCGGTGATGCAAACCGCACTGGACGAATACCGCCTGAACGAACAATGGGATAATATAGTGAAGCCGGTAAAAAACCTGGCTGGCAATAAAGTAAACCTGGACCTGGCCAACCTGATGGCCGGTGTAGTAACCGAAGCCATGTTTCAGAAAATAGAAGAAAAAGAATTGCAGGTGCGCAGTGAAGCAAATGCAAGAACAACGCCCTTGATGCAAAAAGTTTTCTCCCGCAACTGGAATTAAGATATGGACTTTTGGAAAAGTTTTAATCCGTAGTATGACGTTGTAATTGGTCCGTGTTTGATGAGGCCACGAAGTGCTGGTCATTCACAAACAAGACAATGCAGATTGACCGGATGTTATTAAGCCTGCTGGTCAACCTAAAGTTCTCTTAAAACGTATGTATCAAATGAAAGTCTTGCCATAACAGGCAGGCCTTTAAAGTAAGTTGAAATCATAACGATTGGTGCAGCCATCAAGCTTGATTTTCCTTTAACAAATGAGTGGATGGTGTGGCATGATTTCGGCAATCAAACAGTAAAGATTCGTTCACCCAAAAAATTATTTTATGAAAAGAATTTTGTCCGTATTCAGTATAGCCGTAGTAATGGCTGCCTGTAATACAAACACGGCAACGGTGGATGCCCAGGCACAATTACAGTCATTGAAAGATTCCTTGCGCCTGGCCGCTGATACGGCGGGTCTGGCCCAGTTTCAGCAATGGAAAGCACAAAACGAACTGGCCGATGTTAGTCAATACAATCAAGGCATGCAATATGCGGCCGCAGCGCCTGTAGCACAAGCTGCCAGGAGCTATACTCCGGCCCGTAAAACCACGCGGAGTAGTGCCGCTGGTAGAAGTCGTTCTACTAATTATGAAAGCGGATCGATGAGCTCAGAATCTTCCAATGCCGCCATGCGTAAAAAAGGCTGGAGTAAAGCCGCAAAAGGGGCCGCTATTGGGGCCGGTTCCGGTGCCGTTTTGGGGGCAGTGGTCAATAAGAGGAACCGTGTGGTCGGCGGTGTAGTTGGTGGTGTAGTAGGTGGTGCCGTGGGCTATGGAATTGGTCGTGGCATGGACAAAAGAGACGGACGCTACTAAGCCGATGCGCCTTTTAAAATGAAGCGGGAACTTGGTTGTTGGTTGAGCCGGCAACGAAGTTCCCGCTTTTTTAATGCCCTTTATTGAAAGACTTTACCTGTTTTCACATTAATGTAATTGCAGTTGAAGTGTTTTGATCTATATGGGGTTTTAAAGAAGTTTACTGCTATCATATGTGTAAAAGGTAAAGAGTAGTAAAATGCAGGTTGTAATATTCAACTTCAGTACCTGTCTAAATGACACTTATAAAAATCTGAAAACATATTGTTCCCCTGGTGACAGTACACAGCAAGCTTATGAATAGCTGGAAGTTGTGCCAAGGTCTGTGCTGATGTGATAGAGCCAGCAAATTGAACCTTAAATAGTTGCGGGGTTGGGTTGCAAGTGTTAATTTTAAAATACTAAGGTTAAGCCGCTTTTCGCCGCCTTTGATCATCCATAAAACCAACATTACCGTGGTAAAATTTGTTGCCATTTTGGTCTATCTGTTTTTTCATGCCTTTGTATGGGGTTGTCAGAAAAATCCTGATCGGAGTGAGCCGCCGCCGCTGTTTGATAGCATACCGGTTGTACATGCCGTAAAGCCGCTGATCACAGAAGCTTCGGGTATAGCCGACAGTAAGCGGAATGCAGGTTTTTTGTGGGTGCACGAAGATGGGGGTAATCCTCGCCAGCTTTATTTGCTGGGTCATGACGGCAAAGTGGCCAAAACCATAGTGCTGCAGGGCGTGGTCAACCGCGACTGGGAAGATATGGCATTGGTGGATAATGATATTTTTTTAGCCGATATAGGCGATAACAACAGCGCTTATGATAGTTATACAATATACCGGTTTGCCGAGCCCGCTGCTGCAACCGATACCGTCAAAAACATAGCATCCATTACATTTAAATATGCAGACGGTGCCCGCGATGCCGAAG
>JAEWAC010000327.1 GCA_023391895.1 Bacteroidota bacterium | reverse complement strand
CAATAATGCTTTCGATATCGGTTTTTTGCTCCGGTATCAATATGTTTTCAGCACCGGTGGCAATACCGCTGTGCAGGGCAATATAACCGGCATCGCGGCCCATTACTTCAATAATGAACAAGCGGTCATGAGCGTCGGCCGTGTCCCGGATCCGGTCAATGGCCTGTACTGCCGTGTTTACCGCTGTGTCAAAACCAATGGTAAAATCGGTGCCATAAATGTCTTTGTCAATGGTGCCGGCTATGCCTATAACAGGTATATCATACTCCTGGCTAAAGCGTACGGCACCCTGAAAAGAGCCATCGCCGCCAATTACTACCAGGCCGTCGATGCCCCTGTTTTTTAAGATTTCATACCCTTTTTTACGGCCTTCCGTGTTCAGGAATTCTTTACAGCGGGCCGTTTTCAAGATGGTGCCGCCACGTTGGATAATGTTGGCTACAGAGCGGGATTCCATTTTAAAAATGTCATCTTCCAAAAGCCCCTGGTAACCACGCATGATTCCATATACTTCAAGGCCATGGTAGATACCTGTACGGACCACAGCCCTGATGGCGGCATTCATACCCGGAGAGTCTCCTCCGGAAGTTAGGACGCCAATCCGGCTAACTTTTTTTTGCATTGCTTGTTTGAATTTCTATTGATCTTGGATCAGCTTTTAAACTTAATTAACAAATTTCAGGGCTCAAAAATAAGGTTTTGTAATTAGTGTGTATTTAATACACTCTTTTATATTTTTATTTCGCCCCTTCAAATTAAAATTCCTATAGTTTATGCAGTACCTTCTGGTAATAATTTTCACATATGAGAAATTTCATTATGGCGTCAATCAGTAGTTTATTAGTCAGTCATTTACAAGCCCAGTTAACTTATCCTGCCACCCGCAAGGTGGACTCCTCCGATAATTATTACGGCACGGTGGTAGCCGATCCTTACCGCTGGCTGGAAGACGATAACAGCCCGGAAACAAAGGCCTGGGTGCAGGAACAAAACAAAGTTACGTTTGCTTACCTGGAGGGGATACCCTTCCGTAACCAGATCCGTAACCGGTTGAAAGAAGTTTGGAATTATGCCCGTTATGGCGCTCCTTTCAAAGAAGGATCGTATTACTATTTTTTTAAAAACAACGGATTGCAAAACCAGAGCGTGTGGTACCGGCAAAAAGACCTGAACGGTAAGGCTGAGGTTTTTATGGACCCCAACAAGTTGTCAACCGACGGCACTGTTTCGCTGGGCAGTATTGGTTTTAATAAGAAAGGCAGCTTACTGGCTTATGCCATACAGCGGGCCGGCAGCGACTGGCAGGAAGGTTATGTAATGGATGTAACAAACAACCGCTTGCTGACCGACAGCCTGAAGTGGCTGAAGTTTACCGGCTTTAGCTGGAAAGGCGATGAAGGTTTTTATTACAGCCGCTACCCCGCACCAAAGCAAGGTGAAAACCTGAAAGGAAAAAACCTGAACCAGGCGGTTTATTTTCATAAGCTGGGTACCCCGCAGGAGCAAGATGTGCTGGTGTACGAAGACAAGGCTCATCCGCAGCGTTTTGCTAATGTCGAACTGACAGAAGACGAACGTTTTTTGATTTTAAATACCTCGGAAGGTACCAGTGGCAGCGAGATTTGGGTAAAAGACCTAAAAAATAACCAGAAGGATTTCACGCTGCTGATTCCAGGCTTTGAAACTGAAGCGGCCGTGGCGGATAATGCAGGCGATCAAATATTAGTACTCACCAATGCCGATGCACCTAATTATAAGGTGGTGTTGATTGATCCTAAAAACCCATCTAAAGAAGCCTGGAAGACCATTATAACGGAACAAAAAGACGTGTTGCAAAATGTGACCACTGCCGGCGGATTTTTGTTTGCTTCTTACCTGAAGGATGCTTCCACTAAAGTACACCAGTATACCTATGATGGGAAAAAGGTGCGGGAAATCGGGCTGCCCGGTATTGGCACGGCTGGTGGCTTTAGTGCCAAAAAAGAAGACAAGGAATTGTTTTACACCTTTACTTCCTACAATTATCCCACCACTATTTTTAAATACGATATCACTTCGGGTAAATCCACCTTGTACCGGAAGTCGGAAGCCAAATTCAACCCGGATGACTTTGAAGTAAAGCAGGTGTTTTTTAACAGTAAGGATGGTACCCGGGTGCCCATATTTATTACACACAAAAAGGGCCTGCAGTTAAACGGCCAGAACCCGGTAATGATGTATGGCTATGGTGGTTTTAATATTACGGAAACACCGGCCTTTAATGTGTCCAGCTTGTTTTTTGTGGAGCAGGGTGGAGTGTATGTCAATGTGGTACTCCGTGGCGGCAGTGAGTATGGCGAGGCCTGGCACAAGGCCGGTATGCTCGACAAGAAGCAAAATGTGTTTGACGACTTTATTGGTGCGGCGGAATGGCTGATCCAAAACAAATACACCAATCCTTCCAAACTGGCTATTTCCGGCGGTTCTAATGGTGGCCTGCTGGTAGGGGCTGTTATGACGCAGCGACCGGACTTGTTTAAAGTTGCCATACCCCAGGTGGGCGTGCTGGACATGTTGCGCTACCATAAGTTTACCATTGGTTATGCCTGGGCGGTGGAGTACGGCAGCAGCGATGTGCCGGAGCAGTTCAATTACCTGTATAAGTACTCGCCTTTGCACAACCTGAAAAAGGGCGTAGCCTACCCGGCCACCCTGATTACCACGGCCGACCATGACGACCGGGTGGTGCCGGCCCATTCCTTTAAGTTTGCGGCCGCCTTGCAGGAAGCCAATGGCGGACCCAACCCCACCTTGATCCGTATTGAAACCAATGCGGGGCACGGTGGCGGCATGCCTACCGGCAAGCGCATTGAGGTGCTGACCGATGTATGGGGGTTTACCATGTACAACCTCGGTATGACCTTTCAGGAAAAATCATCCGGGGCTGTCAACGGCGCTAAAAAGGCTTTCTGATAAAACAACTTTGTGTTAATGGCCGGCTGAAAAAGCCGGCTTTTTTATGGTAAGATGTTTTGTTGTCACAGCCTGCTTCTGTCTTATAGGCGGTTGTTGCCCAAACTCTTTCAAAATCCCATATAGCCTGAAAGTTTTGAGGTTTGTTTTGGTGAAATAACATAGAGCGGCCTTTATTTTTGTGGAATGCAAACGGTATTGATAACTGGCGCCAATGGTTTTATCGGGAGTTATCTCGCACAAAACCTGCTGGGCAAAAACTACAAAGTGGTGGCTACCGGCAGGGGTGGCAACAGGCTGACTTTGGAGCATCCCCATTTTTTATATGAGCCCCTGGATTTTACCAATGAAGAATCGGTGAAAGCGGTTTTCAAAAAGCACCAGCCGCACATCGTGGTTCATTCCGGTGCTTTGTCCAAACCCGATGAATGCGAGTTGAACAAAGAGGCCGCTTTTCTGACCAATGTTACCGGCACCTTGTACCTGTTGCAGGCGGCAGAAAAAATAAAAAGCTATTTCTTATACCTGTCTACCGACTTTGTTTTTGAAGGCAACCGCCTGGACTATAAGGAAGAAGATGCGCCGCAGCCGGTAAACTACTATGGACGAACCAAAGTGCTGGCCGAGGAAGAAGTAAAAAAGTATTCCCATGGCTGGAGTATCATCCGCACCATCCTGGTTTACGGGCACCCGCAATCGGGCCGGCAAAACCTGCTGACCATGGTAGCCCAGGCGCTGGAGGCCGGTAAAGAGCTAAAGATTGTGGCCGACCAGACCCGGATGCCCACCTATGTAGAAGACCTGACCGGTGCCATGACCACCATCATAGAAAAGAAAAAGGAAGGCATTTTCCATCTTTCAGGACAGGATGTGATGACGCCTTACGAGATAGCCTGTGCCGTGGCGGATTACCTGGGTTTGGATAAAAGTTTTATTCACCGGGTAACAGCCGAAAGCTTTAAGGAGCCAGCCCGGCGCCCACCCACCACCGGTTTTGATCTTGCCAAAGCGCAAAGACAACTGAATTACCTGCCCACCACCTTTACCGAAGGTTTGAAGAAAACGTTTGCGGATTAATGTGCCGGGGCAAAGTCTTTTTCACCGGCTTTGATGGCCACCGGTAAGTGGTTTTCTTTGGGCGGAATGGGGCAACTGTACACCCCACTTACATAGACGCAGTAAGGATTATAGGCTTTATTAAAATCCAGCACGATACGGCCCTGTTGGATGTCGGAAGTGTTTACATCCATATAACGGCCGCCATAATAGGTTTCCTGGCCACTGGTGGCATCGGTAAATGGGATAAACAAATGATCGCGGTAATGTTCGGTTTGCATCAGGCTTTGTGACTGGTACAGGTGTAAGGCAACCGTTGTATCACCAATGTTGAAATGCGCCACGGCATATACCCGGTACATGTTTTTGATGGGGCCGGAAGAAGCCATGGTAAACCACGGGCTGTTTTCTTTTTTCTCCACGGTGGCGATAACCCGGAACCGCTGCTGCACCGGGAAAAACTGTATGGCTTTTTTATCGTTTTCCTTCACCACTTCATGATGGGCTACATAAGAGGCCTGGTACTGCTGCATCGAATCTTTATAAGTTTTTTGGGCAGCTGCCGTACCGGAAATTAAAAGCAAACAAAAGAATATAGATTTCATAAAATGTGGTGGCTTGAAGTAGGTAAAGTTTGAGGCTAACTCATTAACAGCACGTTGACACTCCGCTGCAAGATATTGAAGGCAATTTCGGCCATCAGGTTTTCTTTGTCCAGCGTAGGATTTACTTCGGTGATTTCAAAGCAGCAAATTTTGCGGTTCTGCATAAACTTGCTCACCAGGTCTTCCGCTTCCCGTTCGCGCAGGCCGTTGCTTACCGGCGTGCCGGTGCCTTTGCTGATGGCAGAATCCATGCAGTCCACATCAAAGGAGATATAAATATCGGTACAGTCCGACAAGTAGCGGAGTACCGACCGTACGATGTTTTCAGCCCCTTTGTTGCGCACTTCCTTGGTGGTGACCACCTTGATGCCGTATTTTTCAATCAGGAATTTTTCTTCTTTTTCATAATCCCGCAGCGAAATAAACACAATGTCTTCCGGTAAAACCTTGGGGGCTATTTTACCAATGTTCTTCAGGTAATCCCATTGTTTTATCGTTTCCTCCTCCAGTACATGCACGGCGCATTCCTTGTTGTCTTCGTTGATGGCGGTAGCCAGGGGCATGCCATGCATATTGCCCGAAGGCGTGGTGTAAGGGGTATGCAGGTCGGCATGGGCGTCGATCCAGATAACGCCCAGTTTACTTTTGGGCCGGGCCATTTTGATACCGGCAATGGTAGCGCCGCTGATGCTGTGGTCGCCGCTGAGCACGACCGGAAAAAAGTTGTTTTTCATACAGTCGCATACAGCTTTACTGACTTTTTCGTACATGGCCACAATGCCTTTGATTCTTTTGGCATAGGGCGACTGTATGGGCTCGTATAAAAGTTTATCCTCGGTTGGAATTTTGTCGGAAGGAAAATGAATAAAGAAACTGCTCATGAAATCCAGGGCAGCAATTTTGATAGCTTCAACACCCAAACTGGCACCACGGGTGCCGGCGCCAATTTCAGATGGTACTTCAATCAGTTTTATATTCTTCATATAGCAATTTTCGGTCGTCAATCGCACAAAAAAAGCCTAACACAGCAAGGCTAAGTTAGGCTATACGAGTGCGCAGACAAAAAATCTGCGGTGATTTAAAAATTATTCGTGGGCCGCTAAAATAGGAATAGCGGTTTCGTACGCCAGCTTTTGCGTAGTGCTGCTTTTGAACATGCCGGTAAACACCGAACGGTTCCGGGGCACGGTAATCAGCAGGTCAATATTTTTGTCCTGCACAAACTGCTGGATGGTGTCCTCCACGTCGTAGGTGCCGATAAAGTAAAACTCGGGCTGGTACTCTTCAAAAAGCGTCAGCATACTGGTTCTTTGCTCCATGAACTCTTCGGTCAGGGAAACATAGTGCTCACTGTTCACATTCACCACGTGCAGGGCCGGTCGGAAGAGCTTGAGCACATTTTTGATGGGCACAATAGGAACCGTGGTTTTTACCTCTTTAAAGTCGGAGGTAAGGGCCACATTTTTGATTTGGGTAAACTGGGCGGCCGGCGGAACAATCAGGACTGGGCACACATTGCGCTCTACCATTTTAAGGGTGTTGCTGCCAAAAAACACCTGCTCCAGGCGGCTTTTGCCGGTGATTCCCATTACAACCAGGTGCGCATCGCGATGGCGTGCTACTCGTTCCAGACTGCCAATAAAATCACTGCTTTCTTCGCAAAGGGATTCCATTTTTACAATGCCGGAGTGTTGCAGTTCGGTTTTTAGTTTGCCCATAATGGCTTCTGCTTCGGCGGCTTCGGCTGCTTTTTCGTAGGTGTGAAACAAGATCAGTTTTGCATCATAATGGCCGGTAAGCATTTGGGCGGCATAGCGGGCAGCATTGTTGGCATTGGCGGAAAAATCGGTCGGAACGATTACGGTAATCATATTTTGTTATTGGTTTACGGCGTCAAGATAATAAAAAAAGGCAATTGGTTGTTAGTTGTATGATATGAGTTTAGTTATGTTCAATGATTTTTTTATATACAACGGCCTTTGCATCATTGTTGCTACCTGTGCCGGATACACCTGTTGCAGGAATGGCAGTAAGATTACATCAAGCGGTTGTCATATATAAACATTGCGCTATTCGAGGGTTTCGGGCTATGTTTCACGGCTTGTGTATAAAAGGTTAATAAGTAAAAGGTGGGTAGTTGTACCCGTTCAACTTGCTTTTCAAAAGGTTATATTTGCCAGCTAAAAAAATGGCAGAAGCGTGCGACTAAAATCTTTGGAGATAAAGGGTTTTAAAAGTTTTGCTGATAAAACCCTGGTCAATTTTGATGAAAACATTACCGGCATTGTTGGACCCAACGGTTGCGGCAAAAGCAATATCGTGGATAGTATCCGCTGGGTAATTGGTGAGCAGAAGATCAGTCACCTGCGCTCCGAAAACCTGGAGAGCCTGGTGTTCAACGGGTCTAAAACCCGCAGTGCCAGCGGGCTGGCCGAAGTGAGCCTCACCTTTGAAAACAACAAGAACCTGTTGCCTACCGAATTCAGCACGGTAACCATTACCCGCAAGTTTTACAAAAACGGCGAAAGCGAATACCGGCTGAATGATGTGCAGTGTCGTTTAAAAGACATCCAGAACCTGTTTATGGATACGGGTGTTTCTACCGACAGCTATGCCATTATTGAGCTGGGCATGGTAGACGACCTGATCAAAGACAAAGACAACAGCCGTCGCCGCATGCTGGAGCAGGCGGCCGGCATTTCCATCTATAAAACCCGTAAAAAAGAAGCCAGGCAAAAGCTGGATGCTACCGAGCAGGATATTGCCCGCATTGAAGACTTGTTGTTCGAGATCAACAACCAGCTGAAAGCGCTGGAGAACCAGGCCAAAAAAGCGCAGAAATATTACGAGATCAAAAAAGACTACCGCGAGGTAAGCATTGAGCTGGCCAAAGCGGCGCTGGAAGGCTTCAACATTACTTTTAAAACCCTCAACGAGCAGCACGAAACAGAGTCGGACAAGCGCCTGGCTATGGAAACCCGCATCACCGAGGCCGAGGCAGCCCTGGAAGGAGAAAGAGCAGGGTTTATTG
>JAEWAC010000306.1 GCA_023391895.1 Bacteroidota bacterium | reverse complement strand
GCATGGGAGTATGGTAAACGCGGAGCAAAAGTTGCGCTGCTTGCAAGAAGCGAACAGCAGCTCGCTGCCACCGCTAAAGAGGTGGAGAGCCTGGGTGGAACCGCATTGCCGATTGTTACTGATGTTGCTGACGCCGCCGCTGTAGAAGCCGCAGCCGAACAAACCGAAAGCCGTTTTGGGCCTATCGACATCTGGATTAACAATGCGATGAACAGTGTGTTTGCGCCCTTTAAAGAAGTAACTGCACAGGAGTTTAAAAGAGTAACCGATGTTACCTACCTGGGGCAGGTGTATGGCACGATGGCGGCCTTAAAGCGCATGCAGCCGCGCAACCGGGGCTCTATTGTTTTTGTGGGTTCTGCATTGGCTTACCGGGGTATTCCGTTGCAGTCGGCCTACTGCGGTTCCAAGCACGGTATACAAGGCTTTTATGACTCGCTGCGTACTGAGTTGATACACGACAAAAGCCATATCAAAACCTGTATGGTGCAACTGCCGGCGCTCAATACCACGCAATTTGGATGGGTGTTAAGCAAGTTGCCCAATAAGCCACGTCCCATGGGTAAGGTGTACCAGCCCGAGGTGGCGGCCCGGGCCATCGTTTTTGCCGCTGCCCACAACCGCCGCGAAATTTTAGTGGGCTTTCCTTCCTACAAGGCGATCATCGGCAATAAAATAGCCCCCTGGTATGCCGACTGGGTACTGGCCCGCAATGGGTATAAAGGCCAGCAAACCAGCGAGCCGGTGGATCCCAACCGCAAAAACAATGTATGGGAGCCGGTACCGGGTGACCAGGGCACCTATGGGGATTTTAAAAACATTGCTACCAACAAAAGCTTCACCCTATGGGCCAGCATGAACCGCAGTTGGGTGCGTACCCTGGCCGGCGTGGCCGCGGCCGCCTTGCTGGTAGCGCTGCAGGCCCGCAAGCGATAAGGCGGGCCGCCGCTGCAGTGCCTGCTTCTTTCCAAAAGACATGGGTTTTTTAAAGAGTTGGATGCAGGACTATCAGGCCTGGTCATCCTGCATGTGTAGGGGGTGCTTTTGCAGCAGGGAGCGCCAGCCGCCGCCATAGCGCCGGGTGATTCTTCCCTTGAATAAAGAAAACAGGACCACACCGATTCCCAGCAACAGATTGATCTCCAGGGCTGGCGTTTTCATGCCCAAAATCAGCGGCGACATCATGAGCCAGGTGCCGGCTACGATGTTCAGCCACCGCACGTTGCGGTTTACCTCCCACAAGGCCGTAATGGCAAAGGTTACAATGAGGGGACCTGCAATATGGTTGTTGTTGCTGCTCACTTTATCAAAATCCCATATAGCCGGTGCTGCCATGACCAATAAGCCAATAACGATGTTGATTACCTGTGCCCACATAGTTGAATAGTTTTAAGCTACCTGACTTGTAATTTTTTCATGACCCCAAAAGGCCTTCCAAACCGAATGGCCGCTTTTTTTCACCCGCTGCAGGTATTGCAGGCTGGCCAGCATTTCGTCTACCGCCGGGCTGATCATCACCACAGAAATAACAGCCGTAAGCAGGCAGAGCGTACACCACGCACTGAACATCACCGGCTGCAGTATCACCAACAAAATGCTAATCATGCCCAGCGGCCCTACGGCCACGCCAAACACGATAACGATCCAGGGTTTGGTCTTCCACCGCCCGGTGCCGCCAATCACGCCGGTTACTACATCCAGCAGGTAACCAAATGCACCCAGAATACCATCCGGCACCGGCAACATTTTAGAAACGGAAGAGTTTAAGATTTTTTTACTGCCATCACCAAAAAAAGGCTCCCATACCGTATCCAACACCCGCAGCTGGTACAGCCCTAGGTACAAGGCTATTAAAAAGCCCACCAGGGCAATGACCACCAGCGGTAAACGTTGTCCCCAGGTAGACGGATTGTAATCCCAGGCCGGAGGAATGTTTGCAGTTGTTCCCATAGACGGACCACAGCAAAAACTTCGTGCCGCCTTGTGGCGCAGGCGTGCTGTTGTTGTGAAACGTGAAAAGTGAGACGTCATAAGTGAGATGTGAAAGGTGAATAAAGACTCTACTGTCTCACATCCTACATTTAACATCCAACATCTCACTTCTCACGTTTGTCGTTTCACATCTCCCACATGGCGGGCTGTTTTTTCTTCAAACAGTTGTTCGTACAGCGGGCTTTCGGTTTGCTTCCATTTATCCCAGAAGGTAAAGTACAAGCCATAGTTGTATTTATACTGCTTGTGGTGCAGGGAGTGGTGCGTGGCGCCAATGAGCCATTTACCCAAAATATTTTTATGAAAGTTTTTGGGGTACACTTCAATATCCAAATGGTTGATGACGCTGCTGAACGTCATGATGGTGAGCTGAATGATGATGACGTACAGGTGCATGGGCAGCACCAACAGCAGCAGGGGTAAAAAGACAGCCTGCAGCAAACCTTCCAGCGGGTGAAAAGAAAAAGCGGTCCAGGGCGAAGTAATATTGCTGTCGTGGTGCACCTTATGCACGATTTTAAATACCCGGGGATGGTGCATCCAGCGGTGTAGCCAGTAGTAATAGGTTTCGTGCAGCAGCAGGGCTAAGGCCAGGCTGAGGGGCAGCCACCACAAAGGGTAATCATTCACCTCTGTATACACTTGGGTAAAGCCTTTTTGCCACAGCACCAGCATCAGGCTGCCCGCCACGGCAAACAGCAATGCCGTGATCATGCTCCACCGCACTTCTTTTTTAAACTGGCCCTGCTTGTAAGCCCGGGTGTTGATTTTGCGCTGCTGCCAGCGCTGTGGAAACCACACGTAGAACACGGCATGAAACAAGCCTGCTATGAGCAAATAACGGCCTATCACTACGGCAAACAGAACCCCTGTTGCCACCAAAAACCACAAAGGCTGACTAAAATCCGGCAATTGCATATGGAAAGCTACTCTGATTTTATGGTAAGGCTAACCAATAACTGGCTGTTTTGTTGCGCCTTACCTGAAATTAATACGCACCTGGTGGAAGCCGGCCGCATGGAAAAAGTCGGTAAACACCCTTTGCGCTTTTTGCTCCGATTGGGCCAGTAGTCCTTTCTGCACCACTTTCTGCGCTGCCATGTTTCGTATCTTGTTTTTGAGCTGCACAATCGCATCATTTTCCCATTGGCCTTCTTCTATAAAAATGTCCACATCCGAAGGGTTCAGCAATACATCCAGTATAGCGGCTTTGGGCAGGGTAATATGGATGGAGTCGCCCGTCACCTGCACGTCCTGCTCCTGTAGAGCGGCCATGTTGATGCCCACATGCGTGGTGGTTTTGCCTACAATCACCAGTTGGCGCTCGCCCAGAATTGACCGGGGCAAAACCACCCGCGGCACTACCGATGGCACCCGGAAGATTTCCGGCAACAGCGTGCGGCTGGTGTCGGCCACCAGCTCGTCATAAGCCGAAACGGTCACCAGCTGGGCCAGTGCTTTGATTTCTTTTACCCATACACCGGTGGGCTCAATCGTTACCGGCTGCTCCTTAAAAAGTTCGGGTAGAGAAGGCAGCACCTTCAGGCGGCTGAGGGCCCACCAGGCGGCGGCAAAAAGCAATAAAGTGAGTAATATGGTTCTGAGCGTTCTCAAAATAATTTAGCGATACGTGATGTTTACTTTTTCAAATCCCGCATAATTCAAAAGCCGTTGCAGGTACAGGGCGCCGTTGGCTTCTGCTGTTTTCAATATGCCCAAGGAGTCCACGATCTGCCGAACCTGCACCTCGGCCTGCGCCAGCAACTGCTCCCGTTCTGCGGCCGAAAACGGGTCGCGCAGGAGGTCTACCTCCTGGTACTGCACCTGTATTTTATCCGGCGGTAAGTGCAGGCTAAAGAACTGGGCCCTCGGCAGCCGCAGGCTGATGGAATCTTTTTGAATGTCCATGTCTTTTTCCGTTACTTGTTGCAGGTCAATGCCGGCTTTTACGGCGGCTTCGCAGCTCATGAGTATTTTACGGTTGCCTATTTTGTACCAGGTTTGATCATCGCTGGCTTTTATGATTTTACTGAGGGTATATTCTGCTGTTACCAGCCGACCGCTTTCCTTTACCATCAGCATAACATCATGGGTACGTCTCTTTTTTTGCTGGCAGCTGCCCAAAAGCAGGAGGGTTAATATGAGCAGGTTCCATTTCAACATGCGGTCTAATTGTGCCAAACGCCGCTGGGCGGCGTTTGGCGAGTCTTATAAACGTTTATCTCTGCTGTGTACCGGTATAAAAACAATGCCTGCAAAAACAATATATGGGTTTTAAAGAAGCTGTAGCAGCCAACTGGCTTTTACAGCTGTGCCGGCAGTTTGAGGGTGTAGGTTTTGCCTCCGGTTACAGTTAACGATTTGCCCCGCAGCCAGGGATTCATTTGCTTCAGCATTTTGTAGGTGGTGCCGTTGCTACGGGCAAAGGCGGCCAGGTTGGGTATGGTGCTGCTGACTGTTATGGTTCGGTAAGGCACTTCGTGGTATTTTTCTTCATCGCTCAGCACAAAACCCAGTTCTTCGGCATTTTCCAGCAGGTGTTTAAAGGTAAGGATGCGGAATATATAGCGGTTGGTTTCTTCGGGCAGCAGCAGGTCGTAATAGTTGGCGGTGCCCTGGTAGGTAACCTGTGCGTTGTAGCCACCCTGCCCGCAGTTGTAGGAAGCGGCTGCGGCGGTCCAGCTGCCAAACTTGGCGTAAGCCTGCTTTAGATACTTGCAGGCTGCATCGGTTGATTTGGCTACGTCGAAGCGATCATCTACCTGGCTGTTGGCCTGCAGGCCGTAACCCGGTGCCGTGTTATCCATAAACTGCCAAAAGCCGGTAGCGCCTACCCGGGAGCGGGCCCCCGACAGCAGGTTGCTTTCTGCCACGCATAGGTATTTAAAATCATCGGGCACACCATTGGCTTTCAGCCGCTCGGATATCACCGGAAAATATCGGTTGGCCAGCTTCATGATGAACAGAACATTGGCCTGGTTATAATAATTGAATAGCAACTCGCGGTCAAAGCGTTCTTTTACATCCCAGCGCTCCAGGGGCACGGCCTCGCCGGCAAAGTTGAGTTGCTCTGGGTGGGCC
>JAEWAC010000303.1 GCA_023391895.1 Bacteroidota bacterium | reverse complement strand
TTGCAATCGTTAACCGCCTATGCCCGTACGGATGCAAGTGGCGCCTTTGCTTTTCAGCACCTGCCGGATAACAAATCGTTTGAAGTGATACCCTTACAACCGGGTTACCAGTTTGGTACTTCAAAAGGCGTGGTGGCGTTGAATGACGATGAGGATTTTAATTTTTACCAGGCGCCGCACACCATCCGGCTGCTGTCTACCCGCGATTATAATAATCTGAAAAAAGAAGGGGCGCTGATTGTGCGTACACCGCAGGAGGTCAGCCGTTGGTTCTGGATCATTTTTGCTTCTTTTTTTGCGGGCTTTTTTGTCCTGCACCTGTTTTTAAGCCTTCAGTTTCCAAAGGCCGATCAGTTGGTGTTACCGGTCGTCATGCTGCTCACCGGTTTGTCTTTTGTTACGCTTTTGAGCTTGCAGGACCCCTTGCGCGACCGGTTCCTGGCCCAAAGCACGTTAGGTTATTTTATTATTGGGATGGTGGGCTGGATCCTACTGCTGCTGTTTAACCTGCGCCGCTTTACTACCGATTCGGGTTTGTACCGGTTGTTTTTGTTCAAAGCCAATCGGCAGGTGGCCAGCGGGTGGCATTGGGCTGGGATAGCGGTTCTGTTGTTGTTGCTGACCATTCTTTTTGGCAGCGGTCCCGAAGGCAGCGGTGTAAAAGTGAATTTATTGGGTTTTCAACCCAGTGAAGTGGTCAAGTTCCTGATCATTATTTTCCTGGCCGGTTTTTTGGCCAACAATGAAAAATTTATTGCAGAATACAGCAGCTGGCAAAAAAGATGGTCGTTCTTTTCCTTTGCTTTGTTTTCCATTGTTGCCGCTATACTGCTGTTTTTGATCTTGGGTGATCTGGGACCTGCTATTGTGAGTTGCTTCACCTTTATTATTCTTTTTTCTTTTGCCCGCGGCGACTTTGGTTTTATGACGGGTGCAGTGGTACTGTATGTATTGGCCGCGTGGCTGCTGCAAAACATCTGGCTGGCTACCGCCTTAACCGTAGTGGCAATGATATTGGCTACCCTTTTTTACAGAAAGCAGTTGAGCGAATCGGCGGTGATGGCATTGGTAGTCATGGCCGGTTTTATGTTGCTGGATGCTGTACCGCTGCTGGATGCTGTCTTTCCGGGACCGGTGCAGCGCCTGGTGGATCGCAAAGCCATCTGGCAGAATGCATGGGATAATGAAGTGTTTGGCGGCGACCAGATTGCCAATGGTATCTGGGCCATGTCCAGCGGCGGCATTACCGGCCAGGGTATAGGCGAGGGCTTTGCCAAAACCATTCCCGAGGCCCATACCGATATGATCCTGCCCGCAATGGGCGAAGAACTGGGCTGGGTAGGTATTGTTAGTGTTTTTATCCTATTTCTCATCTACCTGCACCGGGCTATTGTGATTGGCCGGCAAACGGGTACGCCTTTTTTGTTTTACCTCTGTGCCGGTATTGGGGTCAGCACTTTTGTACAGTTTTTACTGATTGCGGGTGGCTCTATTGGAGCACTGCCGCTGTCTGGTATCTCGCTGCCTTTTGTCAGCTTTGGCGGCTCCTCGCTGGTCTGTAACCTGCTGGCGGCAGGTTTTCTGCTGTCGGCTTCCAATGTACAAGGCACAGCCGTACAAATGCGCTATCTGACCAAGCAGCAGGATAAAAACCTGATGCCGGCATTGGTAGCGGCCTGTGTGGGTATTTTACTGTTAACGGTCAATGTATCGCGTTATCTTTTTAACAACAGCCGGTGGGTGGTACAACCTTCCTTAGTAGCCGATAGAAATGGTGCCCGGATGTTCAGCTACAATCCACGCATCAGTATTTTAATGAACCGGCTGCAGGCGGGTACGCTCTACGACCGTACCGGAAAAATCCTGGCCTCCAGCAAACCCGATCAGGTGCAGCAGCAAAAAGATTCCCTGATCAAAGCCGGTATGGAAGATTACCAGCTGGAAACTTTATTGCACAAGCGGCTGGATCGTTATTATCCTTTTGGCGCGCAAATGTTTTTCTGGACCGGCGATGCCAATACCGGCATTTTCAACGGTGCTACCAATGGTTATTTTGCCGAGTATGAACATGATGCCGCCTTAAGGGGTTTTGAAACCCCCATCGTCAATTATACCGCAACCGCCAACCGTTATCGCGAGGATCGCTTTCTGCCGCAGTCGGTCAGGGAAATGACGGTGAGCCGGCGCGATTACAGCGCTTTGGCGCCCCTGCTGCTGTCGGGCATCAATAGTAAAAAAGTAGAAGACTTTAAGCAGCAAAACCGCGATGTGCAGCTGACCCTGGATGCCGGCTTGCAAACCGCCATACAAAAATCGCTGCAGGCAGACCAAACGCTAAATGACAACCGCGTGTCGGTTGTTGTTATGGAAGATTCTACCGGTGATGTGCTCGCCTCGGCGGTATATCCCCTGCCTCCGGTAGAAGATTGGGACCTGCTCACATCCACGCAGGCTGCCCAGAACCAGTTGGCTTATTGGTTAACCACTACCGACCTGGGCTTTACCCATGCTACCCAGCCAGGCTCTACGGCCAAGCTGGCTACGGCACTGGCCGCCTTCAATAAATTAGGGGAAGCTGCTCTTCGTAAAACCTTTTTGATACAGCAGAAAGACCTGATCCGCGTACGCAGCGATGAGCCCGATGAAACAGGAACCATAGGGCTGGAAAGAGCCTTGGTGAAATCTAACAATCCTTACTTTATACGATTGGCCAATGAAGAACGTTTAGAAGAAGAGATGGCAACGATCTACCTGCAAACAGGCATGTTCCTGCGGGGCGTAGGAGGCTATTTTTATGAGCCGGATTTTGGCAATATATACCAGCAGAATAAATGGAGGGAGCTGTGGCGCAATACCGAGTTCCGCAGTAGTAAAACCTATGACAAAAACGACATACGGGCCACCCGTGGTCGGGGTATATCAGGTATGGCATGGGGGCAGGGTGAACTGGTGGCAACACCGGCTGCGGTAGCACGACTGGCGGCAGGTATTGCCAACAACGGCCGCCTGGTGCCCAACCGTTATGTGATGAAGCTGAGTGATTCAGTTGTAGCGGCTCAACCGGATATTGCATTGGCCAAAGAGCCTCAGTATGCCCAAACCCTGACCGAACTGATGATCAAGCAAAGCGCCAACAAGGTGGCCAGGCTGGGCCTGAGTGTGGCAGGTAAAACCGGTACGCCGGAGCGTATTGTAAAAAGAAAACGGGTGAATGATGGCTGGTATGTTTTCTTTGCGCCCAAGTCCACCGGCACCGGGCACATCGTGGTATGCATACGCATAGAAGCGGCCAAAGGCTCCAGCGAAGCGGTACAGTTGGCCAGCACCCATATTATTCCCGTGCTGCGGGAGCGGGGCTATATCAAAGGTTTTGAAACGGTGAAAAGAGATTAAGTTTTTGATGGATGGTAGCGTATCCGATACGCTTTGGAGTGCTTATTGAATGTTTTAAAAAGTATTCCTTTAAAGAAAAAGAAAGAGTATTCAACATATAAAAGAACAGCAAAACAGAAATTAAATTTTTTATGTTCGATTTTTTTAAACCGCAAAAAAAAGAAGGCCAGCCTGCAGATGTAAAAACCATCCGCGACCGGCTGCTGCATTTTATCAAAGCGCAATTACAAAAGCTGGAAGGCGGCGAAGGTGCCGGCATCAAAGCCCTGCATTTGTTCATTGCCTGTAGCGATGCAGAAAAACCTTTGTATGAAGCTGCTTTGTATTGGGACGAAGCAGACCGGTTTAAAAATGAAGAAGTGCAACGAATTGCCGATGATTATGCGCTGGCACTGCCGGACAACTGGACCCTGGAGTGCACATTTACGGATGTGCTGCCACCCGAAGCCGCCAGAGCTACCGATGTGGAAGCTGCATTGTTGATAGTTACCCGCAAACAACCATCGCCCCTGAAAAAAACAGCAACCGCTTATATAAAAGTCATCAACGGCGAGGCCGAGCAAACTGTTTATACCATCACCTCCAACAGTGGTAAGGTCAACATTGGCCGGGAACAAAAAGTACAGGCAAGGGATGGTTTTTACCGCATCAATCAAATTGCTTTTCCGGCCGGCAGCCAGCATGAAAGCAATAAGTTTGTCAGCCGCCAGCATGCTCATATTGAATTTGATCCGGAGAGTGGTCAGTTCCTGTTGTTTGCAGACGAGGGTGGGGTGCCGCCCCGCAACAAAGTAAAGGTGCGGTCAGTGCGGGAGTCGGATATGGTAAAACTGTATACCATTCATATTGGTCACCCGCTGCAGGAAGGTGACCAGATCATGTTGGGGGATTCGGCTTTGCTGGAATTTACTTATGCCGCTCAATCATCATTTTAGGCATGGCGAAGGTGTTTACCATAACAGAAGGATTGGAAAATATGGGAGCGCTCAAAACCGGTGGACAGGGCTCTGTCTACAAGGGGCGGCGCATTGGTGAGATTATTACAGCCGTCAAACTCCTGCCCACACCCATCCACAGCGAAAGTGCCGATGATAAGCATTTTACCGATTTTCAGAACGAAGTAACCAAGCTGAAAAAGGTAAACGAACAACCCAATCCCAATGTGGTGAAAATACTCAGCTCCGGCATTACCGAAAGCGGCAGCTTTCCTTTTATTGAAATGGAGTTTATTGAAGGGCCGGATCTGGAAGAACTGTTGAAACCACCGCACGATCCTATTTTTTCCATCAAGGAAGCCATCAAGGTGGCCGACCAGTTATCGCATGCCGTGGCCCACTGCCATAAAGTGGATGTAAAGCATGGCGATGTTAAAAGCAATAATGTCAAGTACAACATCCATACGGGCAATTATGTACTGCTGGATTTTGGATTGGCCATAATGTCCGACGAGCAAAGGCGTACCAGCCTGCGGCATGCGGGTGCTATTGAGTTTATGGCGCCGGAGCAAAACGAAGGGCAAATGCTGTTTCAAACCGATGTGTACAGCTTTGGCGTGGTGTTGTACGAACTGCTTGCCGGTGTAGTGCCTTTTCCTTTAAGAGAAAAAGGAGAAACCGCCCGCAATTTGGTGATGGTGGCCCATATGGAAACTCCTCCGCCTGATATCCTAATCTTGCGCCGCCAGCACCTGCCTGCCGCCTGGAGCGAAGAAAAAAAAGCCCGGGAAATGCAGGTGCCTGAATGGCTGCTGGATGTTATTTACAAATGCCTGGAGAAAAGGCCTGCGGCCCGCTTTGAAAATGGCGTGGTGCTGCATGAGCATATTGTTTTGAACAGTACACTGGCCGCCCGGAAAAAAGAAACCAGTGCCGACCAGTTGCAGCATTTGCAGCAGGATAATGCCCGGCTGCAACAGGAAAAAGAACAGTTGCAGCAACTGTTGTTGCAGTACCAGGAAAGAACTGTAACGAAAGAAAAAGAATTAAGCAGTGTAAGGGCTTCGCTGGCCAATACCGAATGGGAGTTGAACGGGCTCCGGGAAAGAGTATCTACCGGTGGTATGCAGAAAAAGTCTCGCGGCAGTGCTTCCCGTACGTTGTTGTGGGTGGCCCTGATTGTAATGGCCTTTGTTGGCTTTTTTATTTTTTCTTTCATCAAAAACAGCTCTGAAGCAGACCCGCCCCGCCAGGTGCAGGCTGAAAACAA
>JAEWAC010000280.1 GCA_023391895.1 Bacteroidota bacterium | reverse complement strand
GTCCAGGGCGTGCTGGTATGAGTTGGAGGCGCTTTGTAGGCTGTCGCCTACATTTTGAAAGTCTTCAACAAACGACACAAACTTATCGTACAGCAGTCCGCATTGCTTAAAGATTTCTTCCACGTTTTTAACGCGGTTTTCTTTTTGCCAGATCAGGCGGATCATTTTAGCAGTGGCGACTAATGTAGTAGGCGTTAGAATGACAATTTTTTTATTCATGGCCCGCTGCAAAATATCAGGGCACTCGTTCATGGCCATGCTCAGCGCTGGCTCAAAGTGCATGAACAAACACACAAAATCCGGTGTATTGAGACCATTGAGCAAATGGTAGTTTTTAGCCGACAGCTCGTCAATATGATCGTTGATGTTGCGCACCAGTTGCTTTAGGCAATCCCGCTTGCGATGATCTTCCGTACTATTAAAATATTCTACATAGGCATTTAAAGAAACCTTGCTGTCGATGATGATGTGTTTGCCATCGGGCAGGTTTATGATAAAGTCGGGCCGGCGGCTCACATCCTGCTCTTCATCGCGATAGGTTCCCTGGCTGCTAAAGTCGATATAGCGCTGCAAACCTTCGGCTTCCAGTATGTATTTCAAACGGTCTTCGCCCCAGTCGCCCTGTACTTTTACATCACTCTTTAAAGCACCGGCCAGCTTTTGCGCATCCAGGCTCAACTGGGTATTGAGTTTTTGCAGGGCTTCGATTTCTTTTTTCAGCGAGGTCAGGTCCTGTATGTCTTCTTTGCGGGTGTCTTCAATGGTTTTTTTAAAAGTCGTGAGGTCGGTTTTCAGCGGGTCCAGCAAATGATCCAGGGTTACTTTATTGGTTTCTACAAAGTCCTTGCTTTTTTCTTTTAAAATATCATTGGCCAGGTTTTTAAACTGCTCAGCCGCCTGCAGGTGCCAGCTTTCTATTTCTTTTTTGTACTCGGTAAAGCGGTCAATGAGGGCATCGTTTTCTTTTTGCAGTTCGCTTACTTCCTTGTTCAGTTCAATGAGTTTTTCGGCATCACCATTCATTTTGTACTCGACCTGCTGCAGCTTTAGGTAAACAATATCAAAGGTTTCTTTGGCCACGTACCCTTTTTCCAGTTCTTCTTTGGATATTTTTTGTTCCGACTCGGAGGTGAGTCGCAACAGCTGTTGTTCTTTTTGCTGCAGCACCAGCCGGGCGGCCTGCAAATCCTCATTGCATTTAACAAACCATTCTTTGATCACATAACCCTGCGCCACCTGCTCTTTGGAAAGCGAAGACGCCAGTGCAATGGACAAGCGATTGGTTTCTGCAGCCAGGGCATGGTATTGCGCGGACGGCATATGGCTTTTTGACAAGCTGTTTTTGGCCCAGTAAAAACCCATGATCACGCCGGCTGTTAAGCCTGCTCCTATACCCAATAAGATACCTGTTTCCATAAAAAGCTAATGAGGTTAGTAATACCAATATTTTTAGTAAAATTAGACAGAAACGCCTCAAATCAAAATTTATTGAGTGCCGATGCCGGTTGTGGTGTGCTTTGCGGTGGGCAAATGTTTCAAAACCCCATATCAAAAACAGCGTAAATTGAAACTTTTTATTATAAAACCCATCCTATAGCTATGGCAACCTGGGCACAAAACCTCATTGATTTTTACGGCGGCCTGCAACCACCGCAACAACTTCCCAACGAGGTAGAGTGGCTGCACCCGCAGCAAAGCGGCGCCGTGATGTGCCTGGTAGAACAGTTTTTTCAGAAATTTTATAACGATACCGACCCGCGCATCATTTTGCTGGGCATTAATCCCGGCCGCTTTGGCGCCGGTGCCACAGGGGTGAACTTTACAGCCGCCCGGCAACTCACGCAGTTTTGTCAAATCCCCAACGACCTGAAACAGCAATCCGAGCTATCAGCCGAATTTATTTACGAAGTCATTGAGCAGTACGGCGGCGCCCAAAAGTTTTACCACGATTTTTTTATCGGCTCGGTGAGTCCGCTGGGTTTTGTGCAGCGGGGCAAAAACATCAATTATTACGACGACAAGGAACTGCTGAAAACTGTGGAGCCTTTTATTGTAGAAAACATTCAAAAGCTGCTCAGCTTTCAGGCCCGGCGAGAGCAGTGCCTGTGTATTGGCGGTGAAAAAAACTTCCGTTACCTGTCTTCGCTCAACAACCGGTATGGGTTTTTTAAAGAAATTGTGCCCCTGCCGCACCCCCGCTTTATTTTGCAATACCGCCGCAAACAAAAAGACGCTTATGTGCAGCAATACCTGGAGGCATTGAATAACGCAAAACAGGGTTGATGCAGGCCCATCTTTTCAAAAACCCATATGACCGCTTCTGTGCACTTTTATACAATCCAGACAAAAAGAAACGCAGTTTATCCCTTTTCTTCAACAGCCCATACGCGTATATGGGATTTTGAAAAGGTTCAACCTTACTTTTGCCCTTCTTAACGACGGACTATGATTTTTTAATGACTTCCTCATTTAAAGAGGAGTATTCAGCACCCCGGTAACAGTACAGCCCAACAGGGCAGCTTTCAGCTTTCTTTTTAAAACCATCATAGTCATGTCGCGGTCTTATTCTACCACTAAGTTTTCTTATTACCTGTCTTTTATCATCCGGGCCTTAAAGGGCGAACAGCAGGATTATACCACCGGCAGCCTGAGCAAGGCGGTATTTATGCTGGCCATCCCCATGATCCTGGAAATGGGCATGGAAAGCGTGTTTGCCGTCGTGGACCTTTTTTTTGTAGCCAAACTCGGCCAGCACGCCATCTCCACCGTGGGCCTGACCGAATCGGTGCTGACGCTGGTGTATTCGCTGGCCATTGGCCTGAGTATGGCCGCTACGGCGGTGGTGGCCCGGCGCATTGGTGAAAAAAATGCGGAAGGCGCCGCCACTACAGCCCTGCAGTCGCTTTGGCTGGCCCTGGCGGTGACCCTGATACTGAGTGTGGCGGGCGTGGTGTACGCCAGCGACATCCTGCGCCTGATGGGGGCCGAACCCGAAACCATCGCCATCGGCACCCCTTATGTACGCATTATGTTTGGTGGCAGCCTTGTGATTGTTCTTTTATTCTTGATCAATGGTATTTTTCGCGGCGCCGGCGATGCATCCATTGCCATGAAAAGCCTGTGGATCGCCAACATCAGCAATATTATTTTATGCCCGCTCCTGATAAACGGCCTGGGACCGGTACCGGGCTTTGGCCTGACGGGGGCGGCGATTGCCACTACCATTGGCCGTGGTATTGGTGTGGTGTACCAGCTCTATCACCTGTTCACCGGCAAAAGCCTGGTGCAGTTGTCGCTGCGCCGGCTGAAGACGGAGTGGGAGGTGATCCGGTCGTTGATGCAGGTGGCCTGGCCGGCTACTTTACAATTCATTATTGCTTCGTGCAGCTGGATCTTTCTGGCCCGGCTGGTGGCCGAAACGGGTCATAGCGAGGCTTCGGCCGGCTACCAGACCGCCCTGCGCATCATTATGTTTTTTATTTTACCGGCCTGGGGTATATCCAATGCGGCTGCGACTTTGGTGGGGCAGAATTTAGGCGCCAAAGAAACCGCCCGGGCCGAAAAGGCCGTGATGCAAACAGCCAAGTACAACGCTATTTTTATGGCGGTGGTTTCCATCTTGTTTTTGGCCGGTGCCGAACTAATTGTGGGCCTTTTTACCCGGCAGCGGGCCGTGCAGGCCATAGCGGTAGATGCCATGCGCATTATTTCGCTCGGCTATATTTTTTATGGTATTGGTATGGTGATGAACAATGCCTTTAACGGTGCCGGCGATACCCGTACCCCTACTATCATCAATGTGTTTGGCTTTTGGCTGTTTCAGATACCGCTGGCGTATATACTGGCCAAGCCGCTGGCCATGGGACCTACCGGTGTTTTTATTGCCATACCCGTAGCCGAAACCGCGATTACCATTGCCGCCTTTATCTTGTTTAAAAGAGGACGATGGAAAACAGTCACGGTATAATTTTTTACTTATACCCATACCTTTGATTAATTTCACTACGGCATGGGCACAGGAATCAACAGCAATCCGAATAACACGATAGACACTAACCTTTTACGGCAGATCGCATTTATTGTCATCATTCTTTTTTTAGGTATTGTACTGATTCGTGAGCTGTGGTTTTTTTTGTCGGCTTTTTTGGGTGCCGTTACGTTTTACGTCATCATGCGGGACCGGATGTTTTACCTGACGGAAAAAAAAGGCTGGCGCCGTAGTACGGCGGCCTGGGTGCTGATGCTGCTTTCGTTTTTTGTAATCCTGGTGCCGATAGGCCTGCTGGGCAACATCCTGTACTCCAAGATCAGTTACGTGGTCACCCATTCCTCCGAGCTGCTGGACGCCCTGAAAAAAACCGTCAATGACTTAAAAGAAAAAATCGGCTACCAGATTGTCAATCCCAATGCCATCAACGAGCTGGGGCCGTACCTGGGCCAGCTGCTGCCCAAGGTGCTGGGCGTCACCTTCAACACCATTACCCTGATTGCCAGTATGTACTTTATGCTGTATTTTATGCTGGTGAACGGCCGCTTTATGGAAGACTCCCTGTACGAGTACATTCCCCTGAGAGATGGTAACGTGGAACTCATCGGCAAGGAGCTGCGCATCATGGTAGTGTCCAACACCATCGGCATCCCGCTCATTGCGCTGATACAAGGCCTGGTGGGCCTCATCGGCTACCTCATCATCGGCATTAACGAGCCGTTTTTGTGGTTTGTGGCCACCTGCATTACCGCCATGCTGCCCGTTGTAGGGGCGGCACTGGTGTACGTGCCCCTCACCATTATGCTGCTGGCACAGGGTCACACAGGCAAAGGCATTGCCATGGGATTGTGGGGCTTTTTACTCATTGGGCTGGTAGACAACCTGTTTCGTTTTATCCTCAATAAAAAGATCGGCAACATCCACCCCCTCATCACGGTTTTTGGGGTCATTGTCGGGATACAGTTGTTTGGCTTTATTGGGCTGGTGTTTGGTCCGCTGTTGATATCCATGTTTATTTTGCTGCTGCGTATTTACGGCAACGAGTTCATCAGCAAGCGACGCGAATCACACCGCGTAAAGTAAACCTGACCAAAGCTCATCCGTAAAAACACCTAGGCTTTCTACTGGCTTTAACGTATTTATGCTCAATTCATAAACTTTTCCTATCGTTTACTTGCAGGTGCGGAAACGGCACAATATTTTCACACCCGCAGCGTTCCAATATTCCTAAACAAGTCAGAACCGTGAGAAAAACCATTTTACCGCTTTTTGTTTTAGGCTGCCTGTCTTTCACCTTGCCTCCCCTGGTAAAAGCCGGCAGTAAAAATGTAATGGCCAACGCCTCTGCTTCCGTTACAGAAGTAATTACCAGCAATAGTGATAACAATGCCAAAGAAGATGCTGAAAGGAATAAGGCTGAAAAGGTAAAAACAGCAAGTGCCTTGTTGTACGACAGCCTGAACCTGGGCAAGCTGGGCTTATCGCCCGTGGCCCTGCAGTATGCCTACAAGGGTTATCAATACCTGCTGGATAAAGGTGCGGTTCCCAACAGCAATATATTGACGGTAGTGGATTTCAGCCAGTCGTCGCGTAAAAAGCGCCTCTATATTCTGGATGTGAAAAACTTTAAGGTGCTGGTGAATACTTATGTATCGCATGGCAAAAACACCGGGATAGACATGGCGAAAAAGTTTTCCAACATTCCGGAATCGTTGCAAAGCAGTCTGGGTTTTTATGTAACTAAAAACACCTACTTTGGCAAGCACGGCCTATCTTTACGACTGGAAGGCAAAGAACGCGGCTTTAACGACCAGGCGGAAGCCCGGGCCATCGTAGTGCACGGGGCGGATTATATAGGCGAGAACCGCAAAAACGCGGCTTACATGGGCCGCAGCTTTGGTTGTCCCGCGGTTCCCCGCGCCGAGTCGGACAAGGTGATCAACACCATTAAAGAAGGAACTACTTTATTTATATATCATCCATCAGCCAGTTATCTGCACGGATCGAAGATACTTAATGGCTAATTTGGACGCAAACAAGGATGGATGATCAAAAAGCCCACCGTACCCTATGGTCGGGCTTTTTACTTTTTAGCAGAGACGGAAGGCGGGAAGCTGAAGGCAATATGTAAAATGTAAAATGAATAAAGTAGGACAGAGAGCAAGACTGGTGCAGCGCCTTATCCCGCATTAACTTCAGTGACATATTACTTTAAGAAAAGTGTAGCGGGATACAGCGCCTGCAGTAGTTTACCTTAACACGCAAAAAGATTTGAACTTCTTCAAAACTCCATATCAGTAATGTCACCCCAAATAATCTACAATACTCAAAGAAAGATACACTCAGGAATGAGGGTTGTTTGTGCGTGGGCCGGCCAAAGGGGCGTAGCCATCGGGTTGGCCTTGAACTTTTTGCTCCCCTTTTTCGGGGAGAAAAAGTAAGAAGCGCTACCTACCGGAGTACAGCAAATAATCATATAGAGTTTTGAAGAAGTTACTATATGGGTTTTTGAAGAAGCTAGCAGGAGATGCTGAAACAAGTTCAGCATGACAGTGGTGAGAAGCTATAGGATAACCAACAGGCTGTTGGGCGAGAGTCGTTACAATTTCTTTAAAACCCTATATGGGAAAACGAAAAAGATCAAATAGCCCTATAGGCTTTTAAAGAAGTTGCGCAAAGAACCTACAGCACAAGAGTGCGACGCAACAAAAGCTGAATAGTGGCCCTGCCGCTTAGTACATTACCTGGTATGCAATCAGCTGCGCCAGCACCCCTACAAACAAACCGGCATAAATTTCCAACGGATGGTGGTCGAAATTCACCAGGCGGGCCGTGCAGACCATACCGGTTACCAGCAGCGCTATGGCTATGTAAAAACCAAAACTGGCCGGCGATAAAAAAGCCATCAAAATAATAAAGGTCACCATCACGCCCACGGCCAAGGCATGCATGCTCACCTTCATGTAGCTATTGACGATGATGCCGCCACTGGACGCCAAAAATATAGCCAGGGTAAACAGCACCACTTCTTTGGGAAACTGCGGCTGGTTGCGCAGGGTATACCACATCCAAAAGTAATACAGGCCACAGGCCACGTACGGTATAATGCGGTCCTTTTGGGTTTTTAAATAAATGGACTGTACAAAGCCCAGGCCCTTGGCCAGTAAAATAGTAGCCAGCGGAAAAACCGTGTACATCACCACAAACCGGATGAGCAGGATGGTTTTATCCCAAGCGGTAAAAGCCGGAAAAATGGGATTGATATAAATTAAAAACCACGATACATAAACCGGTATAAACAGCGGGTGAAAAACAAATGAAATCACCTTGGCCGCCATACGAACAGCCGGGTGAAAGGGCTTTTCTTCAGCCGCAGCCGGGTGTGGATGGGTGGATGTCATAATCAGGCTCATAACTCTTTGCGCAACCGCGCCACCGGAATGTTCAATTGCTCCCGGTATTTGGCCACGGTTCTGCGGGCAATATTATAGCCTTTTTCCTGAAGTAGCTCCGTCAGCCGCTCATCACTCAAAGGTTTTTTCTTGTTTTCGCCTTCGATCAGATCGCTCAGGATCTTTTTTACCTCGCGGGTAGACACTTCTTCCCCGCTGTCGGTGGTCAGCGACTCGCTAAAGAAAAATTTCAGGCGGTAGGTACCAAATTCCGTTTGCACAAACTTGCTGTTGGCTACCCGGCTCACGGTAGAAATATCCAGCCCGGTTTTTTCCGCAATATCTTTGAGGATCATGGGCTTCAGCGTGGTTTCGTCGCCGGTTAAAAAGAACTCGTGCTGATGGTTCATAATGGCCGTCATGGTGCTGAGCAGAGTATGCTGGCGCTGCTTGATGGCATCAATAAACCACTTGGCCGCATCGATCTTTTGCTTGATGAACAACACGGCTTCTTTCTGGCGACGGTCTTTTTTAGCGCCGCGGTCGTACTCCTTCAGCATGTCGCGGTAACCTTCGGATATGCGCAGCTCCGGTGCGTTTTTGGAATTAAGCGTCAGCTCCAGCTTGCCGCCGTTATTAAAGATAAAAAAGTCGGGCACCACGTAGCTTTCGGCTTTGTTCACCTCGCCCACGTTGCCGCCGGGTTTGGGGTTTAGCCGGGTGATCTGCACCATCACTTCCTTCAGCTCGTCGTCGCTCAGGTTGAGGCCCCGCTGTATTTTTTCGTAGTGCTTTTTGGTAAACTCGTCAAAGTACTTGGTCAGCGCCTGGATGGCAGTATCCACCTCCTTTCCTTCTTCTTTCTGGCGCATCAGCTGCAGCAGCAGGCACTCCTGCAGGGTGCGGGCACCCACGCCCGGCGGGTCAAAGTGCTGAATCCGCTTGATCAGTTCCTCCACGTGTTCGTCGGTGGTCATGATATTCTGGCGAAACGCCAGGTCGTCCACAATAGCCGATGTTTCGCGACGCAGGTAGCCGTCTTCATCAATGGAGCCGATGATCTGTTCGGCAATTTTATAATCCTGGTCGTCCAGTTTCAACATGCCCAGCTGGGCCTCCAGCAATTCGTAAAAGGAGGTTTCCACTTTATAGGGCATGGTCTGCTTTTCTTCCTGCTCGCCATAGTTGTCGTCGCGCAGTTTATAATCGGCTATGTCGTCATCGCCATCCTGCACATAATCGGCTATATCAATATTGTCGTAAGGATCTTCCTCGCTGCTTTCGCTTTCGTATTCATCCGCTGTCGTCTCGGTAAATTCGTCCTTGGTTTCATCGTACGTGTCTTCGTGTCCTTCCTCAGAAAGTTCCAGAGCCGGGTTTTCTTCCAGTTCCTCTTTGATCCGTTCGTCCAGTATGGCAGTAGGCACCTGCAGCAATTTCATCAGCTGAATTTGCTGGGGTGATAGCTTTTGTAATAGTTTCTGTTGTAAACTCTGGTTTAGGCTCATGTACTTGGTTTCGTTGCGGCAAAAAAATTCGCCGGGTTCATCAAAAATCGAGCCGTAAATTTACATCAAATATTAAACCATGGGCCGGTCAATCCTTGGTGTTCTGTTAATTCTCCTTTCTCTTTCTTTTAAAACCTATGCACAGCAAGGCTTTCCACTAGAGGCAGACCGTCAACCCCCTACCCGTTTGATGCCGGTTTTGCCGCGAAATTTCTACAATCAACACCTTGGTATTATTTGCAAAAAAGAAAGCCAGCTACAGCAGCAGCTACGCCTACCCCTGTTTATCCGACTGGGTTCCAAAGCTTACGTCGATTACCTGGAACAAAAACCCAACAGCCGGAGGGTGGAATAAGTTTAAGGTTCTCGAGTTCACGGTTTCACTTGTTCACGAGTTAGGATCACAGATTGCACAGATTTTACCTGATCAGAGGCTTTGCATTACATAACACCTTTCACCTGTCATGCCGAACTTGTTTCGGCATCTCCTGCCATAAGGACTTTTAAAGAACTGGATCAACATCAAGCTTTCAGATAAGGGTATATGGGTTTTTGAAAGAGTTGCTATCGGGCCACCAAGGCACGAAGGCATCAAGGAGCACCAAGAAAAAAGATATTTGAAGGTGCAGGAGATGCCGAAACAAGTTCAGCATGACAGGCGGGAGGGTTCCTTGTTTATTGGAATGGCTTTAAGTGCAGATAGCTTCTTTAAAACCGATATGGACTTTTGAAGCAGTTCACTGCTGTCAACTGTCATCTATCAATTGTCAACTAAAGTTGAAATGAATTCAACCGCCCAGCCTCCCGCTCCACCGAGAGGGGCCACAAAAAAGGCCTTAGCCGAACCGCTAAAGCCTTTTTTAAAAACCTATTTATTTACTGCTTACAACAGCACGGCCAGGCTTTTGACCACAGCGCCCAGGCGCACCGCATCATGAATGCGTTGTTTGGCGGCACCGTGGTTAATCAGGTTTTTTTCGTGCGAGGTCACACACATTTCACAACCGTTGAGGGCACTCACCACCAGGCTGATCAGCTCAAACAGCTCTTTGCCCAAAACCGGGTTGGCCATAATGCCCATACGGATACCCGCCTGTGCCGTGTTGTAAAACTCCTCGTTCATAAAATGACGGAAACGGTAATACACGTTGTTGGCGTTCATCAGCGAGGTACAGCTGATGGCTTCCGCAATTTCCTTATCAGTAGCGCCATGCTCGCGGCTGCTTTTTTCAAAAGCTTCCTGCAGCACGGCTACCTTTTCGTTCACCGCCACGGCCAGGGCCATCAGGTAAGCGTCTTTCTTACCCAGGCTTTCTGCGTTCAGGGCATTGGTAACGTTGATCTTTAAATCTCTTAAATAACGGGCATCGGTATCCGCCAGCGTTTTCAAAGAGGGAGACACGTGCTCCGCACCTATACCTAAGTCGGCCAGCAGGGCCGTAGCATTATCTACAGTGGTCGTATTTCCAAATAACATGATTGATGATTTTAAAAAAAGTCCGGCCGAGTGGCCGGACCTTAGTGTACTAATGATTCTTATGCACTCAAAGTAGCTTCGCCTTTCTGCCAGTTGCACGGACACAACTCGTCAGTTTGCAAAGCATCCAACACACGCAATACTTCTTTTACGCTGCGGCCTACGTTCAGGTCGTACAAAGACACCCAGCGTACAATACCCTGCGGGTCTACAATGAAGGTAGCACGGTAAGCAATTTTTTCGTTGCTTTCCAAAATGCCCAGTTCTTCCGCCAGCGATTTGGAAGTATCGGCCAGCATGGGGAACTGCAGGTTGCGCAGGTCTTCGTGATCTCTTCTCCAGGCAGCGTGTACAAACTCGCTGTCGGTAGAAGCACCTACCAGTACGGCATCACGGTCAGCAAAGTCCTGGTAGTTGTTGTTGAACTCGGCGATCTCTGTAGGACAAACAAACGTAAAGTCTTTCGGCCACCAGAACATCACCATCCATTTACCGGAGTTTTTGATTTCTTCATAAGTCAGGTCGTAAAACTCTTTACCTTTTTCAATAGATACCACGGCTTTCTTTTCAAAGTTGGGGAATGCAGAGCCAATGGATAAAACTAAATTCTTCATATTGGTATGATCTGTTTTTTCGAGGTGCAAAGGTCGGGCACAAACCTTATCAATACAATTGAATTTCTCTATTCGTTGATAGACAATATCTATTAAAATATTTTTTTAATAAAAAAACGCAACAGCCCTGTATCACTACAGGAACGGTTGCGTTTTTGTACAACAGCCTTAATTATGATTTAGAGTTGTTAAGGATTGATTGTGCTCTGGTTGGTTACCGGCTTGGCAGGCAACCAGTCCATCGGCGGTATCAGGGCCGGTGTTTTATAATAATTGTTGCGCAGCGAGTCGTTCCAGCCATTGGGGTTTTGATAAAAGGTTTTGCTGCTGAAGTAGGCACTGCCCTGGATGTTGGGATAGGTGCGCAGCAACTCAATCTGGCGCGGCAGCTCGTTGGGATTGTGCCAGGCCTTGCTGTTTTTCTCCAGTGCCCGGTAAATGCCATGACCAATGTACATGTGCCGTCCGTAGGTATGTTTGCTCCACCAGTCAATCAGGGTTTCATAGGCCACCAGCTTGTGGCCCCGCTCCCAGTACAGTTGTGGGGTCAGGTAATCGATCCAGCCCATTTCCATCCACAGGATCACATCGGCATACAAATCGTCATAGTTGGTTTGGCCGCCCCGGGTAGGACTGCCCATCGGGTCTTTATCCTGGTTGCGCCACACACCAAATGGCGAAATGCCAAATTTGCACCACGGCTTTTCTGCCTTGATGGCCCGGTTCAGCATCACAATGATGGAATCGGTATTGCTGCGGCGCCAGTCTTCCTTGTCCATGCCGTTGCCGTACTTGCGGTAAGAAGCCGTATCGGGAAATTCTTTGCCGGCAATGCGGTACGGGTAAAAATAATCGTCCATATGAATGGCGTCCACATCGTAGCGGTGCACAATATCCCGCACTACGTTGACCACCCATTGTTGCGCCTCTTTGTTTCCGGGATCGAAATACAGCTTGCCGCCATACTCCAAAAACCACTCGGGGTACAGGCGGGTAATATGGTTAGGGGCTATAGAGGCTTTGCCGATGCTGAAGTTGGCCCGGTAGGGATTGAGCCAGGCATGAAACTCAAATCCCCGCTTGTAGGCTTCTTCCACCATAAACTGGAGCGGATCGTAATAAGGCGAAGGAGCCTTGCCCTGCACACCGGTGAGCCACTGGCTCCACGGCTCAAAAGGCGAAGGGTAAAACGCATCGGCGGCCGGCCGCACCTGGCCAATGATGGCGTTCATGCCATTGCGCTGGTGCATATCCAGCTGGCGGATGTATTCTGCTTTTTGCAAATCGGGATGGTACTGGTTGCGCAGGGGCCAGTCAATGTTATCAACGGTGGCCATCCACACGCCCCGGAACTCGTAAACGGGTGCCTGTTGCGCAAAAGAAATAACGGTAAAAAAGGAAAGGAAAACGACGGACAATGATTTTTTCATGGGGTTGCCTTTACAGGAAGGCAAGTTAGTGTTTTCCGTTTGTCCGCAGCTTGTCCAACAACAGACTTAACATTTCTGCATCTTTTTCACTCAGGTTATTCATAACAGCATCCATCTGGTCCGATTCCATATCCAGCTTCTTCAATAGCTTTTGTCCCCGCTCGGTGATGGTGACGTCTACCAGTCGTTTGTCTTTGGAGCTGATGGTTTTTTTTTACCAACCC
>JAEWAC010000255.1 GCA_023391895.1 Bacteroidota bacterium | reverse complement strand
GTCTGCGTTTGATAATTGCGAAACGAGATGGTAGCTGCCCTGGCAAACAAAAACCGTTGTGGGTCGGTTCGTGTGGTGTCGTTCAGCAAAATGTCGGTCATGTTCACCTGCACCTGGTTCAGCCGGTTGGTTTTTCGGCCGCCTTTATAAGTTACAATGGCGCCGCCTTCCACTACCAGTTTTTTTATGTCCAGCTTTTGCACCTGGTGTAAAAAACGTTGGGCAAAAGCGGCGCTATCTTCCCGGCGCTTTACTTTAGTTGCATACTGATTGATTTCTATCACCGGGTTTACCACTTTTACCAGCTTGTAATCCATGGTTTTGCTGGTAACGGCATCATCCAGGTTAATGCCCTCTATCACCAGGCTTTTGATCGAAACCGTATATACGGCAGCCGGTAACTGGCCGCTTTTCTTCAGGACCTCCAGGGTCTGGGCATTGGGCTGCATCACCACCTGCTGTAAGGATACGGTGGAGGCCAGTACATCTACCTGCAGGTCGCCCACCGAAAGGTCGTACAGGCCCTGGGTGCTGTGTCGTAGCAACTGTTGCAGCCGCCGGATAAATAGCGGGCGCAGATCGGCCTGGGTTACTTTCTTCCCATTCAGTGTATCTTTTGCCGGCAGCACCTCTCCTGTTTGCTGTTCTTCTTTTTGAATAGCCGCCTGCAGGGAAATACGCAGGTAGAGATATCCACCCAGCACCACCAAAGCCGGTATCAAAAGCAGGAGCCATCGTTTATGCATAGCCAATAGCTTTCAAAACACAAGCCAACCCATGTGCCTGTATTACGCTACCGGACATGGGTTGGCTGAAGCTCTATGGCATTTTATAGCTGCCCACATTTGGAAACCAGTTCCACTGCAGTGGCATCCATTACCCAATGAATATTTTGATGACTGCCCAGGAGCAGCAGCGGGTGTGATTTTACAAGAACTGTGTCAAATATTCAACTCATACGCAACTGCTATCCAACTGGGTTTATGATCTGGGTAAAATAAACGCTTTCAAAATCCCATAGTATGAAGGCCCGCTGTATTGCCCCTTGCGCTTACCCATTTGCAACAACAACATTTCGTTACCTGAATAGCGGCCTGGTATAAAAGCACTTCTCTATTTATTCATGGCTGCAATGGACGGACTACGGTATCATTTAGGTTGAAGGTCATTCTTTTTCTGATTGACCAATAGTAACCCCTCGTCGGCTCCATCAGTTCGTACCTTTTGAATAATAGCGGCGGCTACTTTGCGGCCCATTTCCAGGCCAACCTCATTGTCGGTGCGGAAATGGATGCCTCCCTGAAAGCGGGATTCCGCCCCGTCTTTGGCCCTCTTTCTAAAGTAAGCGCTGTCTGCCGGGAAGAAATAAGAGTACAGTTCGCCGTACAGGCCTCCCATCATGGCATGGCCGGAAGGGTAACCAGGGAAGGGCGGGGTGTGCATCAGCACCGGGTGGAAGGTAGTGTCGTACTGGTCAGGACGGATACCCCAGTAGGTGTACTTGGCATCCCAGCAGGCTACAAAGCCGTCATAGGTGGCCACGGCCGTAATAGCGTATATCCTTGCGGCCCGCGGCGGGTTCAGGTGCAGGTTGTACTCAAAGATCTTTTTGTGCAGCACGTCATCACCCGACTGGCTGGCATAATAAAAGGCGTTGGCCATGGAGCGAAAGGTGGGTTTAAAGGCCTTGAGTTCCGCCATGTCTTTGGCAAAGTCGGGCGGAGGTCCTGGCCGAAACTGGCTGCTGCTGTCGAGCACCACGGTTTTGCTCCGGCCGGCTAAAGGAAACATGGGTTTTTCACCTTTCCAGTAGGTGGGGCCCTGGGGCATTTTTCCGTCCCAGGCTGCCTGGGGCGTAAAGTTCCTGGTGTGTTCTATTTCTTTTTGCGCAATGCGCTGGCCCAGCTCAAAACCCGCACGGGTGTCGGTTGGAAAAGCCATGCCGGCTGCCACCCGCGAAGCCATGACCTGTTGTGCCAGGCGGTGAACCGAATCGGCCAACTGGGGATAAAAATGGCCGATAATGGTGGCAGCCACACCAGCTGCTACAGAATGCTCGCAGGGGTAAGAAGGACTCTCCGGCCTGGGCACTAAAGCCTGTACCCGGCTGTCAGCTTCAAAAGGACGGGGTCGCTTATAAACATACTTGCTGTGCCAGGCTGCAACCGTGGCATCGTAAGTGGCCACACCCAGCAGCATATTGGCCAGGACGCCATTATAGGAGGTATCGTTCTGCCATAGCTTAGTCATCAGCCCCTGCCACCGGTAACCGGGTGCACCGGCATTCCAGTACAAAATCTGCTGCCAGCCGGCCGCATCCAGGCTTTGCTGCCGGGCAAGCACCTCCGTTATTTCCTTTTGGTAAGAAGGGGGCGGTGGTAAACGATAGTCGCTGCCCGAGGTGATAAACCAGGTTTTCCAGTTGCCGGCAGCAGGTTCTGTCTGGCCCTGCCCCTGCACCGCCAGGAGTAATATGGAGGCGAGGATGGTGAAGTATCTTTTCATATACATAAATATTGTGATGCAAGAATAGCAGATTATAGAGAGGGAGGCACCGGCGCATCAACAAACGGCAGGTTGGTGTCTACAAACAACATGGCCAGGCCTGCAGCCGGTAAGCAAATGGACATTTTAAAAGACTGCTTTAAGGTTGCAAATGGTATAGGTTCCGGTGCTTTTCATTGAGGTTCAGCAGTCATTGGTAGGCCCTGCAACGGCTTTTATAGATTGCTGCAGCCAAAGAGAAAGATTTGCCGAAATTTAGTGCCTGATTGCAGGATGAAACAATTGCTTGACAAAAAGCGGATCAAATTATATCTGTGGATAGGGTTGGCCTACCTGGCCCTGTGGCTGTTTGCTGATTTATTGAGTCATCCGGAAACGTTTTTCAAAAGGGTGGTCAACAACATCTGGCTGATCAGCTACCTGGTGGTGCTCAATTTTATACTTTTTGAGTATACACTGCCCTTTATCAAACTTTCCTGGAAGAGGGTTTTAATCGGGCTGTTCCTTTTATGGGCGCACCTGATGCTGTATTCTTTTGGCTTATACGGCTGGCGGTTTGTTGGCATTGGGCTGGGTATTTATTTTCCTTTAAGAACCCATGCCTCCATATCCAGCGGTGTGGAATACCATATGCCCTACAGCATTATGTCTGTCTTCTTTTTCGGGATCATCAAGTACACCTATGATTACCGGAAATTAAAGGAAGCTGCGCAGCAGCTGCGTATTGAAAAACAGGAAGCCGAACTGAATTACCTCAAGTCGCAAACCAACCCGCATTTTTTGTTTAATACGCTTAACAACATTTATGCACTGGCCAGGGAAAAGTCGGACCAGGCCCCCGAAGCCATCCTGCGCCTTTCAAAGATCCTGCGGTTTATGCTCTACGAGGCCGGCGGCGACTACATTGCCATTGAACAGGAATTAAAGATCATGAGTGACTATATTTCCCTGGAGCAGTTGCGCTACGACGAATCTTTACGGCTCAATTTTAACTATGACGTAGAAGACCTGAAGCAGTCCCTGCCGCCCCTGTTGCTGATGCCCCTGGTAGAAAATGCTTTTAAACATGGGGTTTCGGAAACCCGGGTGCATCCTTTTGTAGAAATTCACCTGTCGATAAAAAACCGGCAGCTGGCTTTTTATGTAAAAAACTCCTGCGAGGCCATTGCCGGTGAAGGAACCGTAAAAGAAAACATTGGACTTTCCAACCTACGGCGTCAACTGCAATTACTTTATACCGATTACAGCCTATCGGTGCAACAGGGTACATCTGATTTTTCTGCTACTTTAAAAATCAACCTGGCCAGCCATGTCTAACATCACCTGCATCATCATCGAAGACGAGCCCTTAGCTGTAAAAGTGTTAGCGGACTACATTGGGCAAGTGCCGTTCCTGGAGCTGAAAGGAAGCTTCAAGGATGCGCTGCTGGCCACCGACTACCTGCGGAACCACCGGGTAGACCTAATTTTTTTGGACATCCACCTGCCTAAACTGAAGGGTATGGCATTTTTAAAAACCCTGACCCACCCGCCGGCAGTTATTATCACCACTGCTTATCACCAGTATGCCGTGGAGGGTTTTGACCTCAATGTGACCGATTACCTGTTAAAGCCTTTTGAGTTCGAGCGGTTTTTAATCGCCGTCAACAAAGTAAGATCGACACAGGGAGAAAAACAGCTGGCCGCTGAAAGCCGGGAAAAGGACCACCTGTTTCTGATGGTGCAGAAAAAAATGGTAAGGGTTCTTTTTGCCGACATTATTTATGTGGAAAGCCAGCGGGAGTACATCAAGGTGGTAACCACCAAAGGTACCTACCTGTCCCGGCTGAGTACACATGAAATCGAAGCCTTGTTGCCCGGCCGGCTCTTTAAGCGCATTCACCGGTCTTTTATTATATCAGTCAGCAAAATTGACGCCTACACGGCCGACATGGTGGAGGTCAACGGCATTTCCCTGCCCATTGGCCGGGGCTACCGGGACAGCCTGGCCAACCTGTAACCTTTGATTCCGAGGTATACCAGGCCCGACGTATAAAGTGCTATGACCAGTAATCTTTTTTAGTTGTAATTATGTGAAGGTTCAGGCGTCCATTGGGTTGCCGCCGTACGGGAGTTTTATGATACGCTTGTTGAGAAAATAGAAATGTTAGACTTATTTCGTTGTTCCGACTCGGGCTAATTTATACCCGCTATTGCGGACATTCAGCTTTTGGACTTTCGCTGCCATTTGTAATTTAAGCCAAACGATAAACTCATCAGGTCGGGGTAGCCTGGTACGAAGCTGGCCGAAAAGTCCCATCCTTTGCTGCATGCATACTTGTACTCCAGTTCGCCGCCATACCATAAAAACAAATATTGCCACCGGTCCTCCTGACCTCCTTTAAAGCGGTTCGGATTAATATAACCATCCATTTCCAGCCAGTTTCTTCTATACACGATTGTCGGGCCAATGCCCCCGTTGAGCCGGTGTTTCCCTTTTTTCAAAATACTACCGCGCACTCCTATATGGGAAAACCCACCTGTTCTAGCTGCACAGTCTGCGTATAAGGCCTGCGCTATTTTGATGGATAAGATGTCTTGATGAATAAAGTGTTCATAAGAAATCACGCCGCCGATATTGAGTACCAAATAAGCTTCTTTATCCCATTTACGGGGCATTAAAAATGCATTGTCTTTTTCACCTTTGGGGTGAATACTGAGTCCAAAATATTTTAGTCCAAAATTGTTTTGTGCGGATAAGTTTAAGGTCAACACCATCAAACCCAATAACACCATCACTCTCCCAGGCTTCCATTGTTCCATATCTGTCAGTATGATTCTTCTTTCCAGGTAATGCACAGCGCAGCGGCATTTGCAAAGGCTGGAAATTAACGTGCAATTGCTTCATTTACTTGCTGTTGCCCAACAAAGATAATTGGTTTGACGTGTGATCGTGGGCCCTGCTTTTGCAAACCGATGCGGACTGCGCAATCAAAAAGTATTTTATTATGCCTTACCGCCTGCCGCCGAAACCTGGATCCATGCAAGCCATTTAAAAACCCATCTTCAAATTGCGTACACTTACTGCCTTTGCAGTAAGCAAAAAGGAGCATAACCAAAATTCAACTAACAGATAAAAGCTCATTGTTTGTTCCATTGCCCGGCGTTATACAGCTGGAACTAAGGCCGGATCGAACTACCTAATCTTGTCTGCAAAAGACTGAAATGCCGCTGCCTTGCAGCCTGGCTTATTGCTCCTTTACAAAAGCCTATTCAGACCTGTTATACTGCTCTTCACTTACCTTTTCCATCCAGTCCACCACTTTGCCGTTCAGGTTTTCCTGTATGGCAATATGTGTCATTCCATTGGTTGCGGTAGCGCCATGCCAGTGCTTTTCGTTGGGCTCAAACCAAACGACATCACCGGGATGCACCTCTTCCACCTGACCGCCTTCCCGCTGCACCCAGCCACAGCCGGCTGTAATGATCAGGGTTTGGCCCAATGGGTGGGTATGCCAGGCGGTTCTTGCACCGGGCTCAAAGGTAACACTGGCGGCTGCACCACGTCTTGCATCATTGGCTCCAAATAATGGATCAATACGAACTGCTCCCGTGAACCAGTCCTCCGGTCCTTTTCCGGAAGGCTGTGAGCCTAGTTTTGTTATTTCCATTGGCGATCTTTTATTTTTCTACAACAAAGGAATAGCAATCCTGAAACTGCAGCCTGTCATTTCCTTATGATTTCATCTGCTTCAACCAAGGCTTTGGTTACCATTTTGTCATAATATTCAGTACGACAGCTTGTTTTTGTCAGGGCTGGTCCTGTGCGAAACTTACGCCTGTAATCTGTTCACACAAGACAAGAAACTTTTCCTGCACAGCAGCATCCCTGACTGCCGGCAGATAACCAGCCGGTCTTTTATGATGGAAATAACGACCACTTACCCTAGCCTCAGGATCATTGCTCACCGCCAGCCATACCTGCGTTTCATACCCTTTTTGCAAATCGTCCGGCGCGCCACGGCCACCCATTTTTGTGGGCACCCAGCCGGGGTCCACTGCATTGGCATATACATCGGGCCATTTACGGGCAACGGCCATAGACAGAATCACATCATGCAGCTTTGTATCAGAATAGGTTATGTGGCTGCTCCTGTTGTGTGTGCCGGCGGGCAGATTATCGAGGTTCGGATTACCCTGCAAATGCATACCAGAACTTAGATAAATAAGCTGCTTTGGTTTTTGCAATAAACAGGTCTGGATATAGGGTGCCAGACTGTTCACAGCAAATAGGACTGGCAGACCATCTGCACCCTTACTGTTCCTGGATACCTGATAAACACCGGCATTGTGAATAACCACATCAAACTTCCCCAAAGCATTAGCCTTTAAAGCCAATGCTTTGGTTTCCTCCATACTGGAAAGGTCAGCTATCAGCACATCCTCCGCACCCGGCACTTTCTCCAGCGCCTGCTTTGCCCGCTCTGCATTGCGTGCATGAAGCACAACCTGGTGCCCCAGCTTAATCAATGCTTTTGCTGCCAATTGCCCCAATCCATCTGCCGAGCCGGTGATCAATAGTCGCGCCATGCACTACTTTTCTTAACCTGAGCGTTGATGAGTTTTACCTTGTTAGGATTACCTCATTCAAAACGCTACTGATAAACCAGGATTCTTAGTCAACGTTTCATTGCTATTTTCTAAGCCCGTTACTTATTTTTTAATGAAGCCATATCAATCACAAAGCGATACTTCACATCGCCTTTCAGCAAACGTTCATAAGCTTCATTGATCTGTTGAATGCTGATCATTTCGATGTCTGCAACGATATTGTGCTTGCCGCAGAAGTCGAGCATTTCCTGGGTTTCCGCAATGCCGCCAATCATGGAACCGGCAAAGCTTCTCCGGTAAGGAATAAGGCTGAACGCAGCAACTGGAAGTGGATGTTCCGGTGCGCCTACCAATGCCAGTGCACCGTCTACCCTTAACAGGCTTAAGTAAGCATTGATGTCGTGCTGTGCAGAAACGGCATCCAAAACAAAATGAAGCTTGCCGGCATAACGTTCCATCTGCTCTTCGTCTTTTGACAGCACGACGTCATCAGCGCCCAGTCGTTTGGCATCTTCCACCTTTGATGGTGAAGTGGTAAACACGATCACTTCTGCCCCCATTGCCTTCGCCAGTTTCACCGCCATGTGTCCCAATCCGCCAATACCCACAACACCTACTTTTTTGCCGGGACCCACATTCCAATGCTTAAGTGGGGAATAGGTTGTGATGCCTGCACACAGCAACGGTGCAGTCGCTGCCAGATCCAGGTTTTCCGGCACCCGCAGCACAAAGGCTTCATCCACCACAATGCTTTCTGAATAGCCACCATAAGTTTGTGTGCCCAGGTATTTATCGGGTGAATTATACGTTCCGGTATTGCCTGCTTCGCAATATTGCTCCAACCCTTCTTTGCAGTAATCGCACTGGCGGCAGCTATCCACCATACAGCCTACCGCAGCCATATCTCCTACTTTAAATTGGGTAACGTGATCTCCAACGCTAACAATTCTACCAACGATTTCATGACCGGGCACACAAGGGTAGATGGTACTATGCCATTCATTTTTTGCGGTGTGCAGGTCGGAGTGACAAACTCCGCAAAACAGTATATCTATCTCAACGTCATGCGACAATGGTTTCCTTCGCTTGATGTGTAGCTGATTTAAAGGTGCCTTTGCTGCTTCCGTGCCAAATGCCTTTACATCTTTCGCTTTGATGGTGGTTGCGCCTTCTGCTGTTGCTCTTACTGCTTCCATATTGATCAGTTTTTTTTTAAAATAAATCTATAGTGTCAATCATTAAAGTTTTTTTCATCCTAAAACCCTGCAACAACCATACGAGCTTTTGGCTCAGCGGGAAGTTTGCTATCGAATTATTTTGTTGCAGAGTTTGTATGCTTATTTAAATCGTTGATGTATCAATGACATACCGGTAGCGGGCTTGTTTGTTCACTACTTTTTCCCAGGCGTCGTTTATTTCTTCGGCCTTGATGATTTGTATTTGCGGATAAATTTTGTTTTGGGCGCAATAGGTCATCACCTCTTGCGTTTCGGGAATGCCCCCAATAAGGGAGCCGTTGAAATTAACCCGGTTGAAGATCATGTTGAAATTGTTGATCGTGAGTTCCCCATTGATGGGCTGGCCCACCTGGGTAAAATAGCCATAGGGCTTTACACAAGAAATATAGTTGGACATATCGTAAGCATAAGGAACGGTGGAGATCATATAGTCCAGCTTGCCGAACCAGGGTTTCAATTTGTCGGCTCCATCTACCACAATGACCTCTTTGGCGCCAAAGCCTTTGCTATCGCTTACTTTTGAAGGAGAAGTGGTGAACGCATAGACTTCTGCACCTTTTGATGCAGCAAGTTTAATGGCCATGTGTCCTAAGCCACCAATGCCAACTACACCTACTTTGTCTCCTTTTTGGATCTTGTATTTCATCATGGGCGAATAGGTGGTAATGCCTGCACAAAGCAAGGGTGCGGCATGTTGCAAGTCTATGTTGTCAGGAATTTTGATGGCAAAGTGCTCTGTGACCACGATGTTGCTGGAATAGCCCCCTTGCGTTATTGATGTCGGTGAGGATTTTTCGGGAGACCCGTAAGTGCCCGTAAATCCCGTGGTTTCACAGTGATGTTCTTCGCCTTTCTTGCAGCTTTCGCATTGCATACAGCTGTTGACCATGC
>JAEWAC010000179.1 GCA_023391895.1 Bacteroidota bacterium | reverse complement strand
GTATGGCGGTGACCGCAGCCGCAAATTAACCCTGGTGGAATACGGCTTCCGCCTGCCTTCGGCGCTGGACAACCGGCCGCTGAACTTTCACGAATTTGAAAACCTGCTGAACCAGACGGTTTACGTAAGTGCCACGCCGGGTGATTATGAGCTGGAAAAATGCGGTGGCGTGGTGGTGGAGCAGGTGGTGCGTCCTACGGGATTACTGGAGCCGCCCATTGAAGTACGCCCCAGCGTGAACCAGATTGACGACCTGCTGGATGAAATTGACAAGCGGGTGAAAAAAGGCGACCGGGTGTTGGTCACCACGCTGACCAAACGCATGGCCGAAGAAATGGATAAATACCTCAAGCGCATTGACATTAAATCCAAATACATCCATAGCGAAGTAGATACGCTGGAGCGTATAGAGATTTTAAGAGATTTACGATTAGGAAAGATTGACGTACTGGTAGGGGTGAACTTATTGCGGGAAGGTCTGGACTTGCCGGAAGTATCACTCGTAGCCATACTGGATGCGGATAAAGAAGGCTTTTTGCGCAATGAAAGATCGTTAACCCAAACGGCAGGTCGTGCTGCCCGTAACGTGGAAGGCCTGGTGATCTTTTATGCCGATAAGATCACCGAAAGCATGCAGCGCACCATTGACGAAACAACTCGGAGGCGTGAAAAGCAGGTAGCCTATAATTTAGCTAATGGCATTACGCCACGTACCGTTGGCAAATCGAAAGAACAGATCATGGCGCAAACCTCTGTGCTGGACATCAAAGGCTACGATCCCGATTCGCCTTATGCACTGGATGAAATACCTACATTAGCGGCGGAAGAAGAAGCAACCTATACCACCATTCCGCAACTGGAAAAAGCCATTGCCAAAACCAAAAAGGAAATGGAAAAAGCGGCCCGCGATATGGACTTTATGGAAGCTGCCCGTCTGCGCGATGAAATGTTTGCGATGCAAAAGAAACTGGAAGGCATGAAGGCCTGACCCATTTCAGTAAATTGGGCAAAACGACGTATTTGAGTAATTTGGGTAAAACAAAAGAGTATGCCTACCACAGTGCTGGAAAAGAAAACGGTGCAGGATTATTTGCAATTGCCGGAAGGTGCACGGTATCAGCTTTTAAACGGAGAAATCATTATGTCGCCTTCCCCCAACAGACAACATCAAAAACTGGTTTTGAAATTAGGGTCCTTGATCCTGCAGTGGTGTGAAGAAAAAAAAATAGGTGAAGTATATGTAGCGCCGTGCGATGTATTCCTGGATGATGAAAACGTGGTGCAGCCCGATCTTTTCTTTTTTGCCAGCAACCGTTTGCACCTGCTCAGCGACCGCGGTGCAGAAGCAGCTCCCGACTTGGTGATTGAATTGCTCTCACCCTCCAACGCCTACTACGACCTGCGCTACAAACTGGACCTGTACGAAAAATTTGGTGTGCAGGAATACTTTATTGTGGATCCGGAGGATAATACCGTAGTGGCTTACCGCCTGGAAGAAGACCGCTTAAAAGAACAATACCGTGAAAAAGGGATCATCCGTTCCAGCCTGCTGCAAACAGAAATTAAGTGGTGATTGTTGGCACATACAGTGGAGAGTGTCCAATGTAAAAAGTAAAATGAAAAATGAGAAGAGCATGGGGTTTACCTCACCCTCAATCCCTCTCCTGAAGGAGAGGGAGGCCGAGCACTATATTTCAATTCAGCGATAGAATAGACGTATGGGCTTTTGAACAATTCTGAGCTGAGGATGTACAAGTATCAACCCTTTCAAAAACCCATATACTCTTCCCAATCTGCGAAATCCATTTAAAATCCGTGTAATCTGCGATCCAACTTGTGAACAAGTGAACTGGTGAACTCGAGAACCTTAAACTTTAGACCTTAAACATTAAACTTCCTCAAACCCTCATACACAAATTACTAAATCCTAACTTCGCCAGATGGAGAAAAAGTTGTTTTTACTCGATGCATTAGCCCTTATTTTCCGGGCTTATTATGCACTCATTCGCAATCCGCGGATTACATCCAAAGGAAAAAATACCAATGCCCAGTTTGGGTTTACCAATACCATTATTGAACTCATCAATAACCAAAAGCCCACCCATATGGCCGTGTGCTTTGACACGGCGGCGCCCACGGAGCGGCATACCGATTATGAGCACTACAAAGCCAACCGGCAGGATGCGCCCGAAGACCTGAGTGCCGCCATTCCCGATATCAAGCGCATTTTGCAGGGCCTGAATGTACCCATTATTGAAAGCGATGGCTACGAGGCCGACGATGTGATTGGCACTTTGAGCAAACAGGCGGAAAAACTGGGTTATGAAGTATTTATGGTAACACCCGATAAAGACTATGGCCAGCTGGTAAGTGAAAAGGTAAAAATTTACAAACCCGGTTACCAGGGTGGCGATGTGGAGATTATGGGGCCTAAAGAAGTGTGTGAGAAATGGTGCATTGAAAACGTGGAACAGGTCATCGACATACTGGGTTTGATGGGCGATGCGGTGGATAACATTCCGGGCATTGCGGGTGTGGGTCAAAAAACGGCCTGCAAGCTGCTGACCGAATATGGGTCTTTGGAAAATATTTTGGAAAATGCCGACAAGATCAAAGGCGCTTTAGGCGAAAAGATCCGGGCCGGTCGCGAAGATGCGATTATGTCAAAAAAACTGGCCACCATTATTACCAATGTGCCGGTGGAGTTTCACGAAGAAGACTTTCGCGTGAAAGAATGGAACCGGGATATTTTAAAAGAAATATTTACCGAGCTGGAGTTTAAAACCGTGGGCCGCCGCCTGCTGGGCGACGACTTTGGCGAAGCACCCGGTGCTAAAAAAGCAGCCGTTGGCGTGCAGGCTGATTTGTTTGGCAATGGCACGGCCGCACCTGCTTCTGCAGACGAAGAAGTGACTGGTTCTGTGGTGCAGCCCACCAAAAACGCCGGCAATACGCCACACGAGTACGAGCTGGTAGAAAGCGAAGCAGAAATAAAAATGCTACTGGAAGTGTTAACGCAAAACAAGGAAGTGTCTTTTGATACCGAAACCACTTCTATTGATGCCAACAACGCCGAACTGGTGGGTTTAAGTTTTAGTGTAAAACCCCATACCGGCTGGTACGTGCCGGTGCCGGCGGGTGAAGCGGCTGCCAAAAAAGTGCTGGCGTCTTTTCTTCCTTTTTTTGAAGATGAAAGCAGGACCTGGATTGGTCATAACATCAAGTACGATATGCTGGTGCTGAAATGGTATGGCGTGGAGATCAGGGGCAAATTGTTTGACACTTTATTGGCGCATTACCTGATAGAACCGGATGGTAAGCGCAACATGGACTGGCTCAGTGCCAAGTTTTTGAATTACGAACCCATCCATATTGAAGAGCTGATTGGCAAGAAAGGCAAGAACCAGGGGACCATGCGCGACGTGGCGCTGGAAAAAATAAAAGAGTACGCAGCCGAAGATGCCGACATTACCCTGCAGTTCAAACAGGTATTTGAACCCCTGTTGCAAAAGCACGAGGTGCGGCCGGTGTTTGATAAAGTAGAAACACCTTTGGTACCGGTGCTCGTCAATATGGAGTATGAAGGTGTGAAGATTGACATGGACTTTTTGGCTGAATACTCCAGGGTGCTGGAAACCGAAGCCCGTGTGCACGAAGAGCGGGTGTATGAAGTAGCGGGTGTTCGTTTTAACTTAGGCTCACCCAAACAATTGGGGGAAGTGTTGTTTGATAAACTAAAGCTGGATCCCAAAGCCAAAAAAACCAAAACCGGACAATACGCCACCGGTGAAGATGTGTTGAGCAAGCTGGCGG
>JAEWAC010000147.1 GCA_023391895.1 Bacteroidota bacterium | reverse complement strand
TGGTTTCTCACGGAGGTGAGAGCAGTGATGTGTGATTTAGAAAAAAGGTTGCACATTTGCAGCTCATAAGCATCGGATTATAATATACTAAAAAAGTTTAAAAGTTATCCTAAAAATTATGCCAAGTCTTACTGATATAGCTTCCCAATTGCGCCGCGATTGTTTAAGAATGGTTCATGGCGCCAGCAGTGGCCATCCTGGCGGCTCTTTGGGCTGTGCCGATTATTTTGCCGCCCTTTATTTTAAAGTTATGAAACATAACCCGGCTTTTGACATGAATGCCCGGGAAGAAGATGTTTTTATTTTGTCCAACGGTCATATTTCCCCCATCTTTTATTCGGCGCTGGCCCGGGCCGGCTATTTTGATGTGAAAGAACTGGCCACCTTCCGCAAGCTGGATTCCCGCCTGCAGGGCCACCCCACCACCCATGAAGGCTTGCCCGGCGTGCGTGTGGCGTCCGGCTCTTTGGGGCAGGGCATGAGTGTTGCCATTGGGGCCGCTTTAGCCAAAAAATTGAACAACGAACAAAACGTGGTGTTTTCTCTACATGGTGATGGCGAACTGCAGGAAGGCCAAAACTGGGAAGCCATTATGTTTGCACCGGCCAATAATGTGGATAACTTAATTGCCACCGTTGACTGGAACGGGCAGCAAATTGACGGGCCTACCTACAAAGTGCTGGATCTGGGTAACATCAAGGAAAAGTTTGATGCCTTTGGCTGGCATACCCTGGAAATGAATGGCAACGACATGGATGAAGTAGCAGCCACACTGGAAACCGCCGTTTCCCTAACCGGCAAGGGCAAACCCATTGCCATTATTATGCGTACCGTTATGGGCAAGGGCGTGGACTTTATGGAAAACGACCACAACTGGCATGGTGTGGCTCCTAACGACGAGCAACTGGCTACGGCTTTAAAGCAACTGCCGGAAACCCTGGGCGATTATTAGCCCCCTGTCCCTGGCGCAGTCTAAAGTTTAAGGTTTAAAGTTGTTCGGGTGCGCCGGTCGGTATGGGTTTTTGAAAAAGCATTCCGGATAATACAGTTGCTAAAAAAATCTCTGTTCCAAAAAGCACATGAGTTTTTCAAACTTTTCTTGGCCCTGGAGTAAAGCCTTCTTGCATTTCTTTAAAACCTTAAACCTCACCCCGCTCCTCTCCTGAAAGAGAAGGGGACCGGGGTGTTTTATTTTATTTAGGCATTGGGATGGCCCTATGGGCTTTTGAATCACAGATTAAACGGATTTAAAAAAGGATTTCGCAGATTCGTAAAAAGCATATGGGTTTTTGAACCTTTTAGGCTTTTGAGCGGGAACACTGCACTTCTTCAAAATCCCATACTGACTGCTAATGAATACGGGAAGGGTTTGTTGTTGTGTCCTTGCAACTTCCGTTGTGGTTTAGACTGCGTGCTGGCCGGGCCTCCTGAAATACATTTACATCTGAGATCCCTCCTTCGTCGGGATGACAGGGCAGAAGGCTGAAGCAAAAACAGCCCATCCGAAATGACAACCATAAAAAGGTTATCAACGTTTTCAAAACCCGGTCCCTCTCCTGAAGAAGAGGGAGACCGAGCAATGGAAATTGGTTGAACTTCTGTAATGACATATGGACTTTTGAAATAGTTTTCAGCAAAAAATGTAAACTCTTTCAAAAACCCATATCAGAGAGTTGGCTATAGATCGTTGTTCGTTGGCAGAAATACTTTCAAAACCCATAGCCATTCCCCATCTGCGCAATCCTTTTTAAAATCCGTGAAATCTGCGATCCAACTTGTGAACTGGTGAACATGTGAACTTCTTCAACTTAAGACTAAAACTTCCCCCTACTCACTTCTTAATAAAAACTGCTGCTGGGCGGCTTTACGGGCCGGTATCCAGGAGGCAATAAAGGCAATCACCATCACTGTGCAGCCCACCAAAATAAAATCAGTAATATGCAACTCCACCGGAAAGTAGTCAATTAAAAAAGAGCCTCCTTGCAGGGGAATAAGCTTAAAGTTGATCTGCAGAAAGGCAATAACCAGCGCCAGCAGCATACCGATAGCGCCACCAATACCGGCCAGCAGCATGCCTTCGGTTAGAAAGATTTTTTGAATCAAGGAACGGCTGCCGCCCAGTGCGTGTAAAATAGAAATATCGAGTTTTTTTTCCAGCACCAGCATGGTCAAGGCACCAATCATATTGAAAGCAGCCACCACCAGTATCAGGGAAAGAATGGCATAGATCACCCACTTTTCGGATTGCATCACCGAGTACAGGCTTGCGTTCTGCTGGTAGCGGGTTTGTACCAGGTAGTTTTTATCTAAAGCTTTGTTTAGTGCCGCTTGCACGTCTTCAACATCCGCTTCCGGAGTAATGGCAATTTCAGCGGCGCTGTATTGATCTTCCGGCAAGCCCAGCATTTGCTGTACAAAGGCCAAGTTGGTCAGCACGTATTTATTATCAAAGTCCTGCTGAATCATAAAGGTGCCGGCCGCATTGACCGAGCCGGAGCTGACGGAGTTCATGGGGCTTTGCATGTCCACGCTGCCCTTTTTGCCGGTATATAAAATCAGCGGGGTCAGGCTCCGGTCGCTTTGGGCACCCACGGCGTTTTCCACACCGGCGCCCAGCACCAGCATAGGGTCATCGACCGTACCCAAATCAAAACTTCCTCTTACCATATGATCTTTGACGCCGGCTACAAAAACATAGTTTTCATCCACGCCCTTCAGGTAGGCATTGGCCTGGTTTTCACCATTTACCAGCAGCGCCTTTTCCTCCACCACCAGCGAAATATTCTTGACGCCTTTTACGGCCCGCAGCTGCGCCAGCTGGTCCTGCGTCAGCACCAACCGCTTGCCGTGGGAAGGAATGATTTTCAGGTCGGGGTAAAAAGAAGAATAGAGCGATTTCACCAGCCCTTCAAAACCATTGAATACGCTCAGCACCAATATCAGGGCTGCCGTACCCACAATAATGGCTACGATTGAGATCCATGCAATGACATTGATGGCATTAGTTGTTTTCTTGGCTTTGAAATACCGCCAGGCGAAGAGAAAGTTCAGGATTGGGAATGTTTAAAGTTTAAAGTATAAGGTTTAACGTTTATTAGTTCACTTGTTCACGAGTTCTCAAGTTCACTAGTTGAAGAAGTTTTCCTTTTTACATTTTTCATTTTTCATTTTCCGCCTCTCCCTCCCCCTTCTCCTCATCCTTTTTGATCTGCTTAAACAGGTCTTCCATTTTAAATACGTGGTCCAGCGTGTCGTCGCGGAAAAACTTCAGCTCCGGTATGCGCCGCAACTGCTGCTTGACCCTGGCGGCCAGTTCTTTTTTAATTTCCCATGCCCGGTCTTCTATTTTTTTCATGGTCAGCTTGGGGTCTGCCACCTGAAACAAGCTTAAATAAATCCGGGCTTCCAACAGGTCGGGCGTCATCTTTACGGAGGATATAGACACCATACCGCCATCCAGCATATTCAGTCCCATGCGCTGAAACAGCGTATTCAATTCTTCCTGCAAAAGTCCGCCGATCTGTTTCTGACGTTTACCTTCCTGCATAATACATTCAATTTATGGTAGTAAAATTAGTTACTTTGCGCTTTTCTAAGCCACTGGCGGTCAGCCTATGAAGAAGTATTCACGCATTTTCACTTATTTATCAGCTTATAAGGGGCAAATTGTTTTATACTTTTTGTTCATTGTGCTGTCTATTGTCTTTTCCATTGTGTCGCTGGGGATGCTGATGCCGTTTCTGGAGCTGATCTTCAATGGCGATCAAAGCGGCGTGGCCGGCCTGATGAAGGAAACCGACAACCCGGTGGTGCAGTACATCCGCAACTTTTTGCTTCAGAGCATTGAACAAAACGGCAGCGGTGTCTCCGGCAAACTGGCTACGTTGGGTATCATCTGCCTGCTGATCATTGCTTCCATCTTTTTCAAAAACCTGTTTCTTTACTTTTCGTTTTATATTCTCAATCCGTTAAAAAACAGGATTGTAAACCAGCTGCGGGCCGACCTGTACAACAAAATTCTTCATTTACCCATCGGGTATTTTACCGAAAAAAGAAAAGGCGACCTCATCAGCCGCATCACCAACGACGTCAGTGAAGTGGAAAGTTCGGTGGTGGGTGCCCTGGAAGGCTGGATCCGCGACCCACTTGCCATTATTTTGAACTTTGCTTTTTTATTTGTTATCTCCCCACAGCTGACGTTTTTTTTACTGGTGTTTATACCGGTAATGGGTTTTATCATTGGCCGCATTACCCGCTCGCTCAAGGCCCAGTCGGCCGAGGTGGCGCACAAATACGCCGATTCGGTTTCGGTACTGGATGAAACCCTGACCGGCCTGCGGGTGATCAAAGCCTTTAACGTGGAAGGCCTGCTGCGCCAAAAGTTTTTCAACATCAACAGCGATTTGCTGACCGCTAAAAACAAAATTTCTTACCGCCGCGATATGGCCTCGCCCATGTCGGAGTTTATGGGCGTGCTGATGTTTTGCGGCATTTTATATTTTGGCGGCCGCTGGGTGCTGGGTGGCACCGCCTCGCTGGAGGCCTCATCTTTTATTACCTATCTGGCCCTTTTTTACAACATCATCAACCCGGCCAAGGCGCTGTCCACTTCGTTCAGCAACATGCAAAAAGGTACGGCGGCCATCGGCCGTATTGAAGAGGTTTTAAAAACCCATAATACGGTAGATGAAAACCCCGGCGGCAAACAGCTCACCTCGTTCAATCACAGCATCGAGCTGCGCAACGTATCTTTTGCCTATGAGGGCATTGAGGTTTTGAAGGACATTAACCTGACCATTGCAAAAGGAAAAACCATTGCGCTGGTCGGTTCATCGGGCGCCGGCAAATCTACCCTGGCCGACCTCATACCGCGTTTTCATGACGTGACCAGCGGCGAGCTCCTGATTGATGGGGTAAACATCAAAGCGTACTCTCTGCAATCGGTACGGGAGCAGATCTCGATTGTTACGCAGGAACCTATTTTGTTTAACGACACTATTGCCAACAACATCCGTATTGGTAAAAACGACGCCACGGAAACCGAGATCACCGAAGCCGCCCAAATTGCCAATGCGCACAACTATATCTCCAAAAAAGAAGCGGGCTACAACACCAACATTGGCGACCGCGGCAGCAAACTGAGTGGCGGCGAACGCCAGCGCCTGACCATTGCCCGGGCGGTGATCAAAAACCCGCCGATCCTGATCCTGGACGAAGCCACCTCTTCTTTAGACACCGAAAGCGAGCGACTGGTACAGGATGCCATCAACAACATGATGCAAAACCGCACTTCGGTAGTGATTGCCCACCGCCTGAGCACCATTCGCCACGCTGATGAAATTATTGTACTGCAAAAAGGCCAGATTGTAGAACGCGGCACACATGACGAACTGATGCAGAAGGGTGGCTACTACTACCGCCTGGTGCAGATGCAGGAAGTGAAGTAAGATTCCCCTGAAAAGGGGAAGTTTTAAGTCTTAAGTTTTAAGTTGTTCAGGTGCACCAGTCTATATGGTTTTTTGAAAAAGTTCTCCGGGTAATATGGTTGCTAAAAGAAAAGATTTCCCAGTTCCAAAAAGCACATGGTTTTTGAACCTTGGCCCCTCCCAAGTGGAGAGGGAGGCCTGGCAAAAGATGTCATTTCAACTTTCGTAGTGACATATGGACTTTTGAACCTTTTTCTTGGCTAAGGATGTAAAATTTATCAAATCCTTTAAAATTCCATATGCATTTTATACATCCGTGAAATCCGTTTTCAATCTGTGCAATCTGTGATCCCACTTCTTTGAAAAAGTCATATACGTTTAGGGGAATGGATATGGGTTCAGTTCTTGAAAAGACCCTATGGCGGTCATGCCGAAACAAGTTCGGCATGACAGGTAAGCGGTATTTGAATTAGCCATCTCACTTCTTTAAAAACCCATACGCAACCCTCAACCACTCAACTTATCAACCTTTCAACTCTTTCAAAAGTCCATATCCGTTTACGAATCTTTGAAATCCTTATCAAATCCGTGCGATCTGCGATCCAACCCGTGAACTGGTGAACTTCCTCAACTTAAAACTTAAGACTTAAAACTTTAAACTTCACCTCAGCACTTCCCTGGAAATCACCAGCTTTTGGATTTCTGAAGTGCCTTCGCCGATGGTGCAGAGCTTGGCATCGCGGTAATACTTTTCCACCGGGAAGTCTTTGGTATAGCCATAACCGCCAAAAATCTGCACCGCGTCATTGGCTACTTTTACCGCCACTTCGCTGGCGTAATATTTGGCCATAGCTGCCACTTTGGTTACCGCTTCACCCCGGTTTTTAAGGTCGCAGGCTTCCAGCGTCAGCAAGTCGGCAGCCTGTATTTCTGTAGCCATGTCGGCTAGCTTAAAAGAAATGCCCTGGAAAGAAGCAATTGGTTTGTCAAACTGGTGACGCTCCTGTGCATATTGTAGGGCAGCTTCGTAAGCACCTTTAGCAATACCCAGCGACAGCGAGGCAATAGAAATGCGGCCGCCGTCCAGCACTTTCATGGCCTGCTTAAAGCCTTCGCCCACTTCGCCCAGCCGGTTGGCATCGGGTATTCTGCATTGGTCAAAAATCATTTCGGCGGTTTCGGAGGCCCGCATGCCCAGCTTGTTTTCTTTTTTGCCGCCACTAAAACCCGGTGTGCCGCGTTCTACAATAAAAGCGGTGGCATTGTCTTTAGTGCGGGGCTCGCCGGTGCGGCAGATTACCACGGCCACATCGCCGCTTTTGCCATGCGTGATCCAGTTTTTGGTACCGTTAATGATCCAGTGGTCGCCGTCTTTAGTAGCCGTACATTTCATGTTGCCGGCATCGCTGCCGGTGTTGGGTTCGGTCAGGCCCCAGGCGCCAATCCATTCGGCCGTGGCTAGATGGGGCAGGTACTTTTGCTTTTGTTCTTCGTTGCCAAACGTTAGAATATGACCGGTACAAAGCGAGTTGTGAGCGGCAACACTTAAACCAATGGAGCCGTCCACCCTGGCAATTTCTTCAATGATGGCTTTGTATTCAAAATAGCTTAAACCGGCGCCGCCGTATTGCTCCGGCACCAGCACGCCCATCAGGCCCAGTTCGCCCAGCTTTTTAAACAAGTGCAGCGGAAATTCCTGGCTTTCATCCCACTCCATTACGTAGGGTTTGATGTGTTGTTGGGCAAAGTCGCGGGCCATTTGTGCGACCTGCAGCGTAATTTCAGAGGTTTCAAAATTCATAAAGCAAATAATCGTTGAAAATGCAAAATAAGCCGATTTACCTATACAAATATTCGGCCCCGATTGCGGTGCTTATCGTGTAAAAGCGGGATCATAGATTACACGGATTTTTAAAGACTCTCTTTCTGTCAACTATCATCTGTCAACTTTCCTATATGGGTTTTTAGAACAATTACCCTGCAGTCATTTATCTATAACGATTATTGTTTACAGGTGCAGCACCAGCCCGTCGTAGGCCAGGTGCATGCCTTTGGGCAGTTCAGTTTCCACCTCCTGGTGCTTGCCCATCTGGTGTGAAATGTGGGTAAAATAAGCATGAGGCACTTGCAGTTCCTTAGCCAGCTCAATGGCTTCAGAAAGTGAAAAGTGAGAAATATGGCGCTCTTTACGCAAGGCATTTAAAACAAGGGTGGAGCTGCCCCGGATCTTTTCTTTTTCCGAAGCTTCAATACGGTTGGCATCGGTTATATAAGTAAATGGACCAAACCTAAAACCCCAGACCGGCATTTTCAGGTGCCAAACCTGTATGGGTGTGATGGCAATATCGCCAATGGCAAAGGGCGTCATGTCGATGGTGTTCAGCTCCAGGTTGGGCACGCCGGGATATTTTTTATCGGCAAAGGCGTAGGCAAACTCCCGCATCAGCGCATCGATGGTCATTTGGTTGGCGTAGATCTGCATGGGCTGCTCCTGAAAAAAATTGTAGGCCCGTACATCATCCAATCCAGCAATGTGGTCTTTGTGCGGATGGGTAAACACTACAGCATCCAGTTGGTCTACTTTGGCCCGCAGCATCTGGTACCGGAAATCGGGCGTGGTATCGATAACAATGGTCGTGGTGGGTGATTCTATCAGGATGCTGGCCCGAAGGCGGTTATCCTTTTTATCGGTGGAGGTGCAAACCGCACAGTGGCATCCTATCATGGGTACGCCGCTGCTGGTACCAGTACCTAAAAATGTAATCTTTAAGGAAGGATAACTCACCTTACAAATGTAGAATGGAGAAGGGGAAAAGCCGCAAATATTTATGCCTCTTTTCCACCGGCGGCCTTCCCCCGGGTCATGGCCTCATCATACACCTTTTTGCTTTCAGGCGACAGGCTTTCCACGTTAATGGGCAATTGCGACATCAGGTCGATGAGGGTATTGATACGGCCTTCCAGCGGCAGAAACTTGTTGAGCACCACCACTTTTTTATCTTCCAGAATACAAAAACCGCTTTGAAAAGTACCCCGCTCAAAACGCAGAATATAGCCGGCCTCTTCTACCACCTTTTCTATTTTGTTGAGTGTGTTTTGTGTGTACTTCATGGAAAAACGAAAAAGCAAAAATAGATAATAAAAAACCAATGCCCTTTGCTGCCAACGGCTGCGCTATCTTTACAGGCCTCAAAGAGCCATGCTTAAAAGTGTCACCATACCACTACTGATCCATATGATGGGCCGGATGGCGGCTTTGCTGATGTTGTATTTCATCTTTTCGGAGCAGCGGTCTTTATGGCTTTTTTACCTGCCTCTTTTGGTGATGGCAGCCTGCATGGTGGCCCTGCCGGTTTACAACTGGCGGCACGGCCGCAAAAAAGAAGCCAAACAAGATTTGATTACCTATGCTGTTGTTTTGGCCGTTATTGTTTTATTGCGACTTTTTTTGTAGCCTTTTTAAACGGCTGTTTTATTGACCGATTACCCGCCAGCATTTGTACTGAAGTGTAAAAATCATTGCATTAATAAAAGTTCAACACAAAAGCTTTTAAAAAGCTATATGGAAAGGATGCAACAAAATGTGCCGCAGCGCAAAAGCAATTGCCTGTAATTTAGCAGCCGAACAACGGGTGATATGAACAAACAAAAACAACTGGCATCGCTACTGGTCATCTTAGGCGGTATTCCTTTTTTATATTTTGTATTTACCAAAGCACCTTACAACTGGCTGTATTATTTGTCGCTGGTGTTGATCCTGGGCGGCACCATCTGGAACATGGTAGTGGACTGGCGCGCCGGTAACCGCAAGCAGGTAAGGCGTCGGCTCATCACCTTTGCCATCATCATTATTATTTCTGCCATACTGGCCCTGGCGCTGTAATTGTGAAAGTTAACAGATGATAGTTGACAGAAAGAGAGTCCTTCAAAAAAACTATATTTCATTTTTACGCATCTGATCACTCCATTATATTATCTGTGTGATACGTAATCCTACTTCTTCAAAACCTCATATTGTTTGTAAAGGAGTGTAGGAAGAGTTGGTTGAAAACAGCCTGCGGTGACGCTATTCATTGACACTCTGTTTTGATCAGGTTATTTTTAAGGTTTAAGCCGCTGAGATCCCTCCTTCGTCTGGATGACAGGCAAAAGGGAGAAGAAAAAACAATCCATCAGAAAGTGCAACAACAAGGAGTGAACAACTACTTCAAAAATCCATAGGGGGCCCCTCCCTCAATCCCTCCCGGTGGAGAGGGAGGCCAGGCACTATATTTCAATTCAGCATAAGAATTGACATATGTTCTTTTGAACAATTCTGAGCTAAACAGTACAAATTATCAACTCTTACAAAACCTCATACCGGAAAGTTTACTGTTGGCAGTTGATCGTTGACCGTTGATAGACAGAAATGCTTTAAAAATCAATATGCTTTTTACGAATCTGTAAAATCCTTATCAAATCTGCGTAATCTGTGATCCAACTTGTGAACATGTGAACTGGTGAACTCGAGAACTTTAAACTTAAAACTTAAGACTAAAAACTTCTTCCTAAGTTCCTCACTTACTCACCATCTGCACAATGGGCACGATCATTTCTTCCAGGCTGACGCCGCCGTGCTGAAAGGTGTTTTTGTAATAATTGACGTAGTGGTTGTAGTTGTTGGGGTAACACAAAAACGTGTCCTCACCGGCAAAAATATAAGATGAATTAACGGTGGGCACCGGCAGGCCCACTTCCCGCGGATCACGGAAGGCCAATACATCCCGGGCATCGTAGTTCAGGTTGCGGCCGTGCTTGTAGCGCAGGTTAGTGGTGGTTTGCTTGTCACCAATTACTTTGGCCGGAGTTTTTACCCGTACGCTGCCGTGGTCGGTAGCCAGGATGAGTTTGATGTTTTTATCGGCAATTTTTTTGAGCGCCTGGTGCAGGGGCGAGTGCTCAAACCAGGAGGCGGTGACACTGCGGTAGCTTACTTCATCACCGGCCAGTTCTTTCAGCACTTCCATTTCGGTACGGGCATGGCTCAGCATGTCTACAAAGTTGTATACGATCACGTTCAGGTCGTTGCCCAGCAGATTGTGCATGTTGTTCACCAGGTCCAGCCCGGCGTTGTTGTTCAGCACCTTGGTGTACGAAATGCGCAGGTCGCTTTTGCCCAGCGCTTTTATTTGCGCCCGGAAGAATTCTTCTTCGTGCAGGTTTTTGCCGCCTTCCTCGTCATCGTTTTTCCATTGTTGCGAAAAACGTTTTTCTATTTCCACCGGCAGCATACCGGCAAAGATGGCATTGCGGGCATATTGGGTAGCGGTAGGCAAAATGCTGTAAAACGTCTCTTCCTGCAGTACCCGGAAGCTTTCGGCAAAAATGGGTTGTATGGCCTTCCACTGGTCAAACCGCAGGTTATCGATCAGCACAAAAAAGGTGGGCGTGCCTTTTTCAACATGGGGCAGCACTTTTTCCTTGATCAGCGTATGCGACATCACCGGCTTTTGGGTGGTTTTCGGGTTGAGCCAGGAGGCATAGTTGCGTGAAATAAATTTAAAAAACTCGGTATTGGCTTCGTTCTTCTGGGTTTGAAACACCTCCTGCATTTCCGGGCTGTCGCTGCGCTGCAGGCTCAGCTCCCAGTACACCAGTTCTTTGTAAATGCCCATCCACTCGTTATAGTCCGGGTTGCTGTTGAGCGCCATAAACAGGTTGCGGAACTGCTGCTGGTAAGCGGTGGTGGTTTTTTCGGCCACCAGGCGTCGGTTGTCAAAAATCTTTTTGAGTGAAAGCCATACCTGGTTGGGATTGACCGGCTTGATGAGGTAATCGGTAATCTGGCTGCCGATGGCTTCGTTCATCAGGTTCTCGGTCTCGTTTTTGGTGATGAGCACTACCGGAATCTGCGCATTCACTTCCTTGATCTTGGCCAGCGTTTCCAGCCCGGTAATGCCGGGCATGCTTTCGTCGATCAGCACCACGTCCACAATGTTTTCCTTTACGTAGTCAATGGCGTCAAAGCCATTGGTCAGCGTGTGCACATCGTAGCCTTTGTTTTCCAAAAAGATTTTCTGCGACCGCAAGCTGTCGATTTCGTCGTCCACCCAAAGAATTTTTGCCAATGCCATACAAGATTTTTGATTAATTGATTTCTGATTTCCAGGATTTGTTAGCGCGTCAATTTTGCTGCCACGATTGAGTTGACGGATGACAGTAAGGCTTTAGACCCCATCATGATTCAAAACCTCATCCAGCCCTTCCAACCCAAAGCATTGACTATTCACCATTCACGCTGTTCTACCGGCTGTGGACTGTCGTCTGTCGACTGTGGACCTCCTTAACAAAAGGAAAGCTAACAAATTTAGTCCATTCCGCTGTGGCCCGTAATTTTGACACCAAATAGTAACTTATCCTTAAGGAGTGCAGCATGGCGTATTTGCGTAAAATAATTAACGACCCCGTTTATGGCTTTATTACAGTAGACGACCCCCTGATTTTCGAAATTATTTCTCACCCCTACTACCAGCGGCTGCGGCGCATCCACCAGATGGCGTTTGCCTCCTTGGTGTATCCCGGTGCCGTGCATACCCGCCTGCACCATTCGCTGGGCGCTTACCACCTGATGGGCCTGGCACTGAATGAGCTGAAAAACAAGGGCGTAGAAATAACCAGGGAAGAAGAACAGGGCGCCAAAATTGCCATTCTGCTGCATGACATTGGCCACGGCCCCTTTTCGCATGCGCTGGAAAAAAAGCTGATCAAGGGCGTGCACCACGAAGATATTTCCAAACTGATCCTGCAACTGCTGAACGACCAGCTGGGCGGCCGCCTGCAAACCGCCATGGACATTTTCAGCGGCACCTACCCCAAGTTATTCCTGCACCAGCTGGTGTCGGGACAGCTGGATGTGGACCGGATGGACTACCTCACCCGCGACTCGTTTTTTACCGGCGTTTCGGAAGGCGTGATTGGCTACGACCGTATTTTAAAAATGCTGGTGGTGCACCAGGGCGAGCTGATGATTGAAGAAAAAGCCATCTACTCGGTAGAAAAATTTCTGGTAGCCCGCCGCCTGATGTACTGGCAGGTGTACCTGCACAAAACCGTGGTAGCCGCCGAAAAAATGCTGGTGCGCACCATCGAGCGGGCCCAGGAGCTGCTGGCCCATGGCGTAGAGTTGCCCGTCTCGTCCCCGGCGCTGGACTTTTTTTTAAAACAGCACCAGCCGGACGACAACTTTATCAAGCACCTGGAAAAGTTTACCCAGCTGGATGATGCCGACGTAGTGTGTACCCTGAAAAACTGGTGCGGCCATTTTGACAAGGTATTGTCCACCCTTTGCAAAGGACTGATCAACCGCCGGCTGTTGAAAATAAAGTTCCAGCCCACTCCCTTTGAGCCGCTGCTGGTGGCCACTTTACGGTCAGAAGTTGCCCAAAAGCTCAAAATCACCGAAGAAGAAGCCCGCTATTTTGTGTTTACCGGCGAGGCGGTCAATACCACCTACAACTTGTTTGACGAGCACATTAAAGTGCTGTTTAAGGACGAGGCCGTCCTGGATATTTCTCAGGTAGATAATGCATTAATTCACCGACAATTATCCTCCCCTATCAAAAAATATTACCTTTGCCACCTGAGGTAAAGGTCATAATAGTCATAAAAGTCAAAGCAGTTATACTAAAAGTTGGTCATAGCTCGTTTTGACAGGATTGATTAGTGACGATTTTAATTTTTGACCCTATTGACTCTTTTGACTTATTTGACTATTGTTTATGCAGTTTACAGCCGCCCAAATCGCAGCGCTTATTAACGGGAAAATTGACGGCCATCCGGATGCCGTTGTTTCTTCTTTTGGAAAAATTGAAGAGGCCGATGCCTCCCAGCTTTCTTTTTTAGCCAACCCCAAATACGAAGATTATTTATATACCACAGGTGCTTCCATTGTTATTGTGAACGAAGCCTACGAGTTGCGCCAGCCGGTAAAAGCCACGCTGATCCGCGTAAAGGATGCCTATACCGCTTTTGCCTTGTTGCTGAGCCAGTACCAGCAGATGATGAACCAGCAAATGAAGGGCATACAGCAACCCAGCTTTATTCCGGCATCGGTTAAGCTGGGCGAAGAGGTGTTCATTGGGGCGTTCAGCTATATGGGCGAAAACGTAAAAGTGGGCAACAATACCAAAATTTACCCCAGCACTTATATTGGTGACAATGTGCAGATTGGAGACAACTGCGTCATTCACCCCGGTGTTAAAATTTATTTTGGCTGCGCATTAGGCAATAATGTGGTGATCCATGCCGGTACCGTTATTGGTTCGGACGGCTTTGGTTTTGCACCGCAGGCCGATGGCAGCTATAAAAAGGTACCGCAGATTGGCAATGTGGTGATTGAAGACAACGTGGAGATCGGTGCCAATACCACCATTGACCGGGCTACTATGGGCTCTACGGTCATTAAATCCGGCGCCAAGCTGGACAATCTCATCCAGATTGCGCACAATGTAGAAGTGGGCAACAGCACCGTGATTGCCGCCCAGGCCGGCGTATCGGGCAGCACCAAAATCGGCAACAACGTCATGATTGGTGGGCAAGCCGGGCTGGTGGGCCATATCCAGGTAGCCGATGGTGCTAAAATTAATGCCCAAAGCGGCGTCAGCAAGTCTTTAAAAACCCCATACGCGGCTGTAACCGGCTCACCGGCTTACGATTACACCAGTGCCCTGCGCAGCCAGGCCGTGTTTCGCAACCTGCCCGAAATGGATAAACGCCTGCAGGAGCTGGAAGAACTGGTCAGGCAGTTGATGGCGGAAAAGGTGAATTCGATATAAGGAAGGTCCACAGTCAACAGACGACAGTCCACAGCAGAAGTTATAAGTGGTAAGTATTAAGTTATAAGTAAGGCAGAAGGCGAAAGGCGGAAAGCTGAAGGCAAAAGTGAAAAGGCAAAACCAAAAAAGCAGGACAGTCAGCCTGGTGCAGCGCCTTATCCCGCGTTAGCTTCAGACACGTATTGCTTGGAGAAAAGACTAGCGGGATACAGCGCCTGCAGTAGTTTACCCTAGCACGCAAAAAGATTTGAACTTCTTCAAAAACCCATATCTGTAAAGACTCTTCAAATAATCTACAGATCATAGTGCAGGATACACTTAAGAATGAGGGTTGCTGTGCGTGGGCAAGGCCAAAGGGGGGAGCCATCGGGTTGGCCTTGAACTTTTTGCTTACTTTTTCGGGGAGAAAAAGTAAGAAGCACTGCCTACAGGATTACAAACTAAAGTCATATGGAGTTTTGAAAAAGCTTGCTATATGGGGTTTTCAAGAAGATAAGAGGAGATGCTGAAACCAGTTCAGCATGACAGATGTGAAAGCAGGACCAATACAAGAGTCAAAATAGCGAAACCCCGGCAATCGAACTTCTTCAAAAACCCATTTCAACCCATCCCCAAACCAGCTCCTCCCTACCCTAAAATCTGCCTTCGGGGCCAGGCGCTGCCCATCCTTTAAAAACAGCCTCAAAACCGCTCAAAATCAGCTTGATTTTAACGTCTTAAACGTTGGCAAGGCCGCCATTTTTCGGTACATTTGCAAGAATGGGCGTATCCCATGAAAGGACCTAAATTTCTCCAAGAATGAGCGATATTTTAGACACTTTAGTAACAGCCGCCACCACGCCAGCTGCGCCGGCTTATGGTGCAGACAGCATACAGGTATTAGAAGGGTTGGAAGCGGTGCGCAAGCGCCCTGCCATGTACATTGGTGATATTGGCGTCAAAGGCCTGCACCACCTGGTGTACGAGGTAGTAGACAACTCCATCGACGAAGCTTTGGCCGGGTATTGTAAAAACATTGCCGTAACCATACACGAAGACAACTCCATTTCCGTAGAAGACGACGGACGGGGTATCCCTACCGGCATGCACGCCAAAGAAGGCCGTTCGGCCCTGGAGGTGGTAATGACCGTACTGCACGCTGGTGGCAAGTTTGACAAAGGCTCGTACAAAGTATCAGGCGGTTTGCACGGTGTGGGGGTGAGTTGCGTAAACGCCCTGAGTACCAAGCTGCATGTAACCGTTCGCCGCGAAGGCAAGCTGTTTGAGCAGGAATACCGCATTGGTGTACCGCAATATGCGGTGCGTGAAATTGGCGCCGCCGAAACGACCGGTACGGCCGTTCACTTCTGGCCCGATGAAACCATTTTTACGTCTATCATTTACAATAAAGACATTTTAGAAGGTCGCTTACGCGAGCTGGCTTTCCTAAACCGCGGTATCTCTATTACCCTGAATGATCTTAGGGAAAAAGATGATGAAAGTGGGCTGACCTACAGCAAAACTTTTTTCAGTGAAGGTGGCATTGTGGAGTTTGTAGAAATGCTGGACAAGCATGCCGGCCGTACACCGCTCATTCCGAACGTGGTATTTGTTGAAGGCCGCGACGAAAACACCAACGTAGCCGTAGAAGTGGCCCTGAGCTATAACGACAGCTATAACGAGCACATTTATTCCTACGTCAACAACATCAACACCATAGAAGGCGGTACCCACGTAGCGGGCTTCCGCCGGGCGCTCACCCGCATGTTCAAAAGCTATGGTGATAAAAACGGTCTTTTTGAAAAAGCCAAGGTCCAGATCGAAGGCGATGACTTCCGCGAAGGATTAAGCGCTATTATTTCGGTAAAAGTACCCGAACCGCAATTTGAAGGCCAGACCAAGACCACGCTGGGTAACAACGAGGTAATGGGTGTGGTGGACACGACGGTTTCCCGGGCACTGGAAATTTACCTGGAAGAAAATCCCAAGGAAGCCAAAAACATCATTAATAAAGTGATCCTGGCCGCCCAGGCCCGTGCCGCCGCCCGCAAGGCCCGCGAAATGGTACAGCGTAAAAGCGTACTGAGCGGTGGTGGTTTGCCGGGTAAACTGGCCGACTGCTCCGACCGGGATCCGGAAAAATGCGAACTCTACCTGGTGGAGGGTGACTCGGCCGGTGGTACCGCCAAGCAGGGCCGCGACCGCAGCTACCAGGCTATCCTGCCGCTTCGGGGTAAGATCCTGAACGTGGAAAAGGCCATGGAGCACAAAATTTACGAAAACGAAGAGATCCGCAACATGTACACCGCTTTGGGTGTAACGGTGGGTACGCCGGAAGATCCAAAGGCGCTGAACCTGGCCAAGCTCCGTTACCACAAGCTCATTATCATGACCGATGCCGACGTGGACGGAAGCCACATTGCCACGTTGATCCTGACCTTTATTTACCGCTATATGAAAGAAATGGTGGAGCAGGGTTATGTATACATCGCGCAGCCGCCGCTTTACTTGGTGAAGAAAGGCAAAGAACAGGCTTATGCCTATAACGAAGAGCAACGCAAGCAACTGGTAGAACGCCTCGGTGGTGCCAACCCCGACAGCGTCAACATTCAGCGCTATAAAGGTTTGGGTGAGATGAACGCCGAGCAGTTGTGGGAAACCACCATGAACCCGGCTACCCGTACGCTGAAGCAGGTAACCATTGAAAGTGCTGCTGAAGCCGACCGTGTGTTTAGCATGCTGATGGGTGATGAAGTAGCGCCGCGTCGTGAGTTCATCGAAAGCCACGCCAAGTACGCCAGAATTGACGTATAGTGTTTTAAAGAAAATAACAGAAAGGACCAGTGAAAGCTGGTCTTTTTTTATGCTTTCAATCGCCCATTTTATTTGATAAACCGTATGGTAAAAGGATAGCGGTACAACTGGTTGTCGGCCGCCTTGATGGTAGCCACAATCACCAACACCAATTGCATAAAGCCAATCACGGCCAGCAAAAAAACACCAATGACCACAATCACCAGCATAAAGGCAACGAGGTAGGCAATCAATAAGGTGAGTTGAAAATTCAGCGACTCCTTAGCATGATCCCGCACATAATAAGAGTCGTCCTTTTTAAGCAGGTAAATGATCAGCGGCGCAAAGATCCAGGCAATCAGGGTTAAGGCATGTGCCAGCACCGCCAGCATGCGCTCGTTTTCTGTAACCGGTCCCGCAGGCGATTGGGTTGTACCCAGGTAAGAAGGTTCCATCAGCAGCTATTATTTCTATGAAATTTACCCAATTTTTCCCGCTTTTCCTGAACAATTCTTATATGGAGTTTTGACGAAAAAGTGCAGCGGCATGCAGAAGGCTAATATTACCAACGCCTGCAAAATGTAAGGTTGATTAACCTGATACAGATTATATTACAGGTTCAACCCTTTGCATGAAACCATTTTACTGCTTATTATTCATTTTGCTTTCAGGTTTGGCCCAGGGCCAGAAACTGGTGAAAGGCGTGGTGATAGATGCCGAAAAGGGCCTACCGGTACCGGCGGCTTCTGTTTTCCTGAGCAATACTTCGGTAGGTACGACGGCCGATGCCAAAGGTGCTTTTGTGCTGTCGCTGCCGGCAGGCCGGTTCGACCTGATTGTATCTTCCATAGGATACGACACCTATAACCAAACCCTTATTTCCGCCACAGCACCGGATGTCCTTACTATCGGCCTGCGCCCCAAAGCAAAAGAACTGGAAACCGTGGTGGTGGCTCCTTTCGAAAAAGACGGCTGGGCAAAATGGGGCACTTTCTTTTTGGAAAACTTCATTGGCACTTCCGTCCAGGCGAAGGATTGTAAAATCAAAAACTGGGACGTTATCCGGTTTCGCCATTCCAAACAAACCAATGAACTGACGGCCCATGCCTCGGAGCCGCTGATCATAGAAAACAAGGCGCTGGGTTATGTAC
>JAEWAC010000285.1 GCA_023391895.1 Bacteroidota bacterium | reverse complement strand
TAGGCCCCGACTGGACAGGAGAGGCTCCGAAAGAAATCATCAACGTATTCCGGTCTAAATCAGCAACTGCTTTTATTGCTCCCCGTGTATTTCAGAGTGATTCGCCTCAGGACAAACAGATCGTGCAGTCAGTTATCGCAAAGATCGACATGTATCCTTTGGATGAATTCGACGGAACCATGCGGACGCATGACTGGAGTAAACTTCCGTCGATCATGTCACCCGGGGCGGATAGCAGCAAAGGAGAAGTACATTGGGTAGTTCCCGAAATTATTTTTGATCAGTTGCCGGAGGTATTCAAAGATGCTCCTGCCTTGCCAGGGGAAGAAAGCCTGTATGCGCAGGTGGCGGCTGTTATGGAAGCCGCCAAAAAAGATCTGTCTTTGAAAAAAATCATGATTGAAGCTGCGGTCAAAGCGGAGGCGGAATTAATAGCACCCTTGCTTCAATTCCGAAACTGGGGAATTCCTCTACCGGCACATTGGACGACCATAAAAAATGGAGCTGCATTTGGCACCGACTATTTTACCCGTACAGCCGTTGCTAGGTCCAACATTTTAGTCAATGCAGATATGGAAACCAAATACTTCTACCAGGACCTGGATGAGAACGGGCAGCGACTAAATGGTGTCCATCGTTATACGGTCACTTTTCCGAAAGGTGGAACACCAGCAGTCAATGGGTTCTGGTCGCTTACATTATATGACGAATATCATTTTTTTGTGCCTAACGAAATCAATCGCTATTCTCTCGGCACAAAGAACAAAACGCTCCGGTATAACACTGATGGTTCCCTCACCATTTATGTGCAGGCAGAGCCGCCATTCAATGAACAAAAAGATAACTGGCTGCCGGCACCAAAGAACGTAGACTTTACATTATACATTCGTGCTTACTGGCCAAAAGAAGAAATATTGAACGGGACATGGACACCGCCTTCAGTGGTGAAAATGAAATAACGAAAGGTTATACTAGAAAGCATATGATCATTGGTGCCAGCACTTGGATGTACATGCAAATTTGCCCAGAGCTCGCAGGTAGGTAAGCAGTCAACAGCCTTAAATTAAAAAGCACTACCATGTCTAAGCAAAAACTCAATCGTCGTGATTTTGTAAAGTTGACAGGAGCAACCGCTGCAGGTATTTCAACAGCTTATCTAATAGGTTGTAATTCTCCTCTGGCCAATAACACGTCAGATAAAAAAGATCCTGCCGGAACTGCAAGGAATACCTCTGAATCCATATCTCAAAATGATCGCAAGTTCCCACCCGGATTTTTCTGGGGTATTGCTACTTCCTCGTATCAGATCGAAGGCGCATGGAAGGAAGACGGCAAAGGGCTTTCCATTTGGGATACCTACTGCCATCAACCAGGACATATAAAAAATAACGACAATGGCGATGTCGCAAACGACCACTATCACCGGTACAAGGAAGATGTAGCCCTAATGAAAAATGATCTTGGGGCAAATGCTTACCGATTCTCAATTGCCTGGCCGCGGATCTTTCCTGAGGGAACTGGTCAGCCGAATGCAAAGGGTCTTGATTTTTATAACCGCCTTGTAGATGAATTGAAAAAATCCGGAATTGAGCCATTCGCTACGCTTTATCATTGGGACCTTCCTCAGACACTACAGGATAAAGGAGGTTGGCAGAATCGCGATACAGCAAAGGCTTTTGCCGATTATGCAGGCTATATGACAGAAAATCTAAGCGACCGTGTCAATCATTTTTTTACCATCAACGAGTTCCGCTCATTTGTTGAAGGCGGTTACCAAGGTTTTAATATCAACGTAGGCGGTGGAAAAACAGTGCACCTCGGTGGCGCTCCTGGCCTGCAGCTCTCTAATGCCGAACTCAATCAGGTGCGTCACCACGCTGTATTGGGCCATGGACTTGCAGTACAGGCAATTCGGTCTAGAGGGAAATCGGGTACAAAGGTGGGTTTTGCAGAAAACATGCTCATTGCTGTTCCGGTCATTGAGTCATCGGAATACGTCAAAGCTGCAGAGATAGCAACCCGTGAAATAAATGCTGACTTCACTACGGTGATGCTCGAAGGACGATATACAGATGCCTATCTAAAGAATGCTGGAAAAGATGCGCCGAAGTTTGCAGATGAAGACCTGAAAATTATCAGCTCGCCTCTTGATTTCGTAGGTATTAATGTTTATAAACCAAATATTTATGTTGAGCCATCTGATGATCTGCGGGGCTACCACAGCATTCCGCTAAATGCCTCTCATCCAAAAATGCAGTCTTCCTGGCATGTTTTCGACCCCGAATGTATTTACTGGGGCCCGCATCACGTGCAGTCCTTATGGGGGGCTAAGTCAATCTTCATTACCGAGAATGGCTGCGGCGCGTCAGATGTGGTATTAGCAGATGGCGAGGTATACGACTCTGATCGGGTAATGTTTCTCCGAGCCTATCTTACGCAACTTCAAAGGGCAACCGCTGATGGCGTGCCTGTGAATGGTTACTTCCTATGGAGTGCGCAGGACAATTTTGAATGGATGGATGGTTTCGGCAACCGCTTCGGAATTGTCTACGTTGATTTCAAAACACAGAAACGAATACCAAAGCTCAGTGCTAAATGGTTTAAAGAAGCTGCAAAAAGAAACGCTATTGTGTAAACATCAAAAAGCAACCATGCAAATAGCGAATCAAACATTGGAAGTAAGCCTTGACAAAATGGTTTTTATTGACGGTGGCAAATTCCTTATGGGTTCGGATAAATTCTATCCTGAAGAAAAGCCAGTACATGAAGTCACGGTGGATGGTTATTATATGGATAAATACGAAGTGACGAATGAGGAATTTAAAAAGTTTGTGGATGAAACCGCCTACATAACGGTTGCGGAACGGCCGCTTGATCCGAAAGATTATCCCGGCGCTGATCCAAAACTGCTGGTACCGGGTGCTCTAGTTTTTCAAAAAGCAAAAGGACCTGTTGATTTGAAGAGTTACTTCAACTGGTGGGCATGGGTGCCCGGCGCCAACTGGAAGCATCCGCAAGGGCCCGGCAGTTCACTCAACGGAAAAGAAAAACACCCTATCACTTTTGTGGCATACGAAGATGCAGAAGCCTATGCCAAATGGGCCGGTAAACAATTACCAACGGAAGCCGAATGGGAATATGCAGCTAAGTACATTGTAACCCAAGTTAATTACTATTCGTACTTTTCTGGTTCTAAATGTCGGGTTATGAAAAAGCAGCATGTTTCCCTGGCTGCCACCGACCGAACCTACCTCACCACTCTTTTAAGCAAAGGCACCCTTCCGGCCAAGATGTTTCGACGGGCCACGGCTCTTTTGGAGCTGGATCGGGGTAAAACCGAAAGAGCGGTCGCTGAGACCTTAGGGGTGTGCTATCAAAGCGTCCACCATTGGGCTCAGACATACAAACAAAAGGGGCTTAAGGTGCTGCAGGATGATGCCCGCTCGGGCCGTCCACCGGAAATCTCCGGAAAACAACGGGCGAAGATCACCGCGTTGGCCTGTTCCACTCCGCCCGAGGGGCACCGCCACTGGAGCCTGCGTCTGATAGCGGAAAAAGTCGTGGAACTGGGCTATGTCGAACACCTTTCCCATAACCAGGCAGGCAAGATCTTAAAAAAAACGAACTCCAGCCGCACCTAAAACACAGCTGGTGTATCTCCAGGGTAGACGCCAGCTTTTTAGCCCGTATGGAACAGGTGCTGTGGCTCTACCACTTGCCCTATGACGAGCGCTATCCGGTGGTGTGTTTTGATGAACGGCCCTGTTTGTTAATTGGGGACACGGTGGAACCCCTCAGCATGCAAACCGGCAAGGTGAAAAAAGAACACTACACGTATACAAAAAATGGGAGCTGTGCTCTGCTGGCGGCGATTGAACCGTTGGCAGGAAAACGTTTGGCTGTAGTATACCAACAGCGCACCAAGCGGGAATCTGCCTTATTTTTAAGGGTCCTCTGCAAAGCCTATCCTAAGGCGGAGAAGATCCGCCTGGTTCAGGACAACTTAAGCACCCACAACGCCAGTGCCTTTTACGAACACTTGTCGGCTAAGGAAGCCTTTCGGCTCGCGCAACGCTTTGAATTTTATTACACGCCCAGATCAGCCAGTTGGCTGAACATGATTGAAATCGAATTCTCCGCCCTGGTAAAGCAATGCCTTAACCGGCGCATTCCCACACAGGAGCCACTACGTAAAGAAATTCAAGCCATAGTGAAGGAACGCAATCAAAAACACATAAAGATCAATTGGCAGTTTTCCATTGAAGGTGCACGAAAGAAACTAAATTCTGCCTATACCAATGTCAATAGCTTAAATCAGGAGTATAAACAAACTTAGATTACAGTGTACTAAATTCGGTTGGAAGGCTGCTGCTGACGGTAAGTGGACAGAATTAGACAGTCGCCCTGAACACATCAGGCAAGTTGCAGAGGAAAGTTTAAAAAGACTAAAAACCGATGTTATTGATTTGTTCTATCAACACCGTGTTGATACGAACGTACCAATTGAAGATGTTGCAGGTACAGTAAAGGACTTGATACAGGAAGGAAAAGTAAAACATTGGGGTCTTTCCGAAGCTGGAGTTCAAACTATTCGTAAAGCACATGCTGTACATCCGGTTGCTGCACTTCAAAGCGAATATTCTTTGTGGTGGCGTGAACCTGAAAATGAAGTATTGCCGACGCTTGAAGAACTGGGGATTAGCTTTGTTCCTTTCAGTCCTCTTGGTAAAGGTTTTTTAACAGGTGCAATTAAGGATGATACGAAGTTGGACAGCGCAGATTTCCGCAATTCTGTTCCCCGGTTTTCAGAAGAAAATAGAAAAGCCAACCAAGCTGTTGTTGATTTGCTTGGACGCCTTGCAAAAGACAGAAATGCAACTTCTGCACAAATAGCATTAGCATGGTTGTTAGCGCAAAAGCCTTGGATTGTTCCTATTCCCGGCACAACCAAGTTGCATAGGTTGGAAGAAAACCTTGGAGCTGTAAACATTGACCTTACTGCTGCAGACTTAGAGGAGATTGGTAATGCAGTTTCAGCTATTGAAGTAAAAGGAGCTCGTTATTCAGAATGGGCGCAAAAGCTGGTAGGTCGTTAAGAAGCATACGATATTGTAAATCTATAGATAAGGCCCTTACAGAATAATGTAAGGGTTTTTTGTTAACCAGCTTCAGGGCTTTGATTGAACTTCGGTTGTGTCACTCATTTAAAAGTTGAGCAATAATTAATTCTAGATTTAAAGCCTCTCAAATTTTATCTGTAAGGCTGCCGTGATGGGCTGCTATATAGACTGCAGAGGAGTGGAAACAGAGCAAAATTAACTACAAAACGAAATTTATAATTCCGTAAGTACTTGATATTCAACAGATATCTTAATAAATACGTCGGTTTGGGACCAGGGGGTCGCAGGTTCGAATCCTGTCTTCCCTACATTGATGATAAACAAGTTACGTATGGTAACTGCTTTTTTATTTCCTTCTTAGGCTGCAAAATGGGCTGAAGGTAGACTACAAGTAATATTTTAAGACTATAGGAAATCTGTTGGCAGACTATATTCCTGCGATGGGCTGGTCTGGAATAGTTCCTGGGAACGTAATTGGTGCGCTACCGGCCTGTGTTACTAAAATAAAAGATTACACCTGTAACGTCTACTATCCCTATTATTCTTTTTTATTTTGAAACGAAATTCTTCAATCTGTAATACTGCTTTCGAACATTTCTTTTCAATTATTACCAATTACTTTTAACAGAATAATTTATGTCGACCTCGAATAAAGCAGGATAAATTTTTATCTTGGCCGTTCATGTTACCAAAACTAACGCGCGTTTTTTTCCCTGACTATAATAAAACGTATACCTACTGGGCTAAGACCTGTTTGACTTTTTTTATTTTACTGATTACTTTATTTAGTGCCACACAACCAGAACTACGCCCATTACGACCTGAAGCCTTTCTGCCGCTTTCAAGCAAGCTTCAATGGATGCCCAGGGCCATTGAACAAACAGGAGTGAAACCAGCCTTGTTTTCATCTACTTCTATACTTTCTAATACCATTGATTATCCAACGGAAGACTGCTTTACCTATACTTACCAATTGCAGGTAGGTAATGCCGCTTCTATTGAAAATAGTCAGGATGCTTTTACTGCTACCAATGGTTCCACATATTTAGTAGGTAAGACATTTTCGAATGGAATTGGCGATGGGTTGTTGCAAAAACTAGATGAGAAGGGTACGGTTGCCTGGTCAAAAACAATTGGGCGAACAGACCGTGATGAAGTGATTCGTAATGTCCGGCAACTTCCTAATGGTAATCTTATACTGATTGGTACATCCATGCTGGCCGATGGCAGCGATAAAAAAGTTTTTTTTGCAGCCACTACTCAAGACGGGACTGTGATTTGGGTTAAAACTTTAGCCTCTGTTAGCAGTTACAAGGGTGCCGGTATTGTTGTAACGTCAAATGAAGGTGTGGGATTTGTGGCTGATAATGAAACATCCATTATTTATGGTCGCATCACAGAAGAAGGCAATCTGGTCTGGCTAAAGAAGCTGCAGTTGTTTGAAGATGGTTCAGCAATTGGTATCGTAAAATATGACTACAATGGCTGGTTTATTGCCTGTACTGGAACTCAACAGGGTCGAAAGGTAGGTGCTATAATCAAGGTCGAACCTAAGGATGGTGCAATAGTTTGGTTCAACAAGTTAGGAGGGACTGCTGTCGATATTGATTATATACTCCACGATCTGGAAATAATCAACCTCCGCCCGCGAATAACAGGTATTTATGCAAAAGGTGGTGCGCCTTTTCAATTGTTCAAGCTAACGGTTAACACCGGTACCATGACAGAGTCCGTGCAGACCTTTCAATTACCCGGTGTCACTATTGACGCGACGGCACAAAGTGTGATTTGCCCGTTGGGTGAAGTAATTGCCTTTGTGCCAACAGGTTCCAGTGCCGAGCTCTATACTTTTAAAATGATTACTGAGGCCTATCCGGACACTTTGACGACATGGCGTAGAAAGTTTAGCAACCGCCAAAGCCATAAATTAACTGCAATTGAACGTACGCATGACGGCGGTTACCTCTTTATAAGCGACAAGAAAATCTCAGGGGTCGATAATGACATACACCTTACAAAGATCGATAGTGCAGGTTTAAGCGGTAGTTGCGATCCTGGAACAGATTTTGGGCTGGAAAGCAGTTTTATTTATAACCCCCCTGTACAACCAATAAGTCTGGTCCCTGCCGATATAAACGGCCTGCTGCTCAATGAGAACTGGGTGTTTCAGGATAGAACCTTTGCCAGTTCATACTTTTGTAAAAGTCTTACCTGCCCGCCACAAAAGTACGAGGATCCCTGTATGACAACCTTTTACCGCAAATACCGGAGTGCGGGCTTTTGCGATCTGGGAAGTGAACTTAGGGTGAACCGGCAGGGTGAAATCCTGGTGCTCGGAAGGACGCGTACCAACGCATATGAACCCGAGACTACACGCGGTCTGCTTCTAAAGCTCGATTCCAGGGGAAAGATACTAGTACGAAATAGGGTGCGGGTCGGAGAGACCAGTGAATTTTACAAACAAATCCCCTTGAATGATGGCAGTGTTCTGGTAGCAGGATATAGCAGGCATAACAATAAGTCCTACATGACACTTACCAAGTTATCTGATAACCTGGAAGTACAGTGGAACCGTGCCGTACCAATTTATCCAGTAATTTCTAACCTATTCGCTCTAAGTGAAAGTGAAGACGGAAGTATCTTCTTTTCCTACCAGGAAGGTTCTGATTCTTGGAACCAGGACCTGAGCTTATTGAAGTTGGACAAGGGTGGGAATGTTCTCTGGCTGCATCATTACCAGCCTCAAGGGCAGTTTATTACTACTTATAATGGCTCCATGTGCCAAGATGATGCGTACCTGTATACGGCACATTATTCAAACGGTACATACAAGGGACTTTTGATAAAAAAGTTGCGGAAGTCGGACGGCAGCGTTGTTTGGGCAAAAGTCTACGATGCCATAGGGGCGGACCAGACAAGAATACTCAATAACTTTTCGCTGCTCGGCGACAAGCTGGTGCTGCAGGGTGATGTCGGCATGCAGGATAACTCCAACCATTCCACGATAGTGGTGATGGATAAGGAAGGGAATATCTTAAACACAAAGACATTTCGGGGCTGGAATTTCAGTATGACAGTAACGGGTAACCAGCAATTAGCGCTTGCAGGATATATCTATGATGGTGGCCGTCCACCATATGTAGGTTATAGTGGCTTTCTCCGGTTGGATAGTAATCTGCAGGTTTTGTATAGTAAGAAGATTTACACAGAGCCTAGTTCCAGCGGCGGCATCGCGGAGGGGGCGGACGGCTTTATTTATGAAACGGGTACTTTTTTTTATAAGAATGCCTACAATAATGATCTTTACGTAAAGAAATACGGCTATGATGGCGTGGTCGGCAGTTGCTTTATCGATTCTTTACAGATTGATTTTGGAAAAGAGGTCTTCAAGATAACGGCAGTGCCTATCCAAAAGACAATTGGAACTGTTAACTTGGAAAACCTCCCTTACCTGGTTGAAGGATATTCCCTGCAACAAAATGATCTATTATGTGGCACTGAGGCGCCCTGCACTTCATTGAAATTGGCAGGGCCATCCGCTGTTTGCGATGATGGTGTTCAGGCATTTTCAGTTACCAAGAACCTGAATTGCCGGCAACCTGTTTATTTTTCGTTTGATCCCAAGAAGATCCGGCAGGTCTATTTATCTGATGATACACTCAAAGTTCAATTTTTGGAAATGGGGCAGGTAACCATCAAGGCAAGCATATTTACGGGCTGTATATGGCTTCATGATAGCTTGGCGGTCACTGTTGGTAATGCTCCCCGTTTATTGTCATTAGGAGCTGATACGACGCTTTGTACTTCCAACACTTTGTTGCTGAATGCGGGTAAGGGGTATCAGTCCTACCTGTGGCAGGATGGTGCTACTGATTCAACCTACAGGGTGAAGGTCGCGGGCACTTACCATGTACAGGTCAAGGATGGTTGTGGCAATACGTTCAAGGATACCATTCGCGTAAGTGCTGCTCCTCCCATACCCTTTAGCCTGGGTGCTGACCGCAGCAAGTGCAATCAAGATACAATTCAATTAACAGCCCCTTCCGGCTTTATAAATTATAGATGGAGTACGGCAGGTAACAGCGCTTTAGGGAATGCCGCTACCCTCATTGTCAATCCAGATGTTGGCACCACCTACTTTTTACAGGCTGAAAAGTCACCTGGGTGCTTTGCTTACGATACCATACGGGTGGGAGTTAACCATTCGCCTTCGATAGCCTTAGGTAGGGACACAGCACTTTGCGTTGGGGATTCTCTTAAGCTTGATGCAGGTGATGGTTTCAGTCGCTACTTGTGGGACGCACAGGTTGGAGGGCAGGTAGGTGCTACCATTATTGCTAGAAGTAAAGGTGCTTACAGCGTCCAGGCATGGGATGAAAATGGTTGTGTCTCAAAAGATACGCTTTGGATACGTGAAGTGTTTGCCCCGCCAGCTGTTGCTTTGAGCAAGGATACTTCACTTTGCATAGGCACTTCCCGTACCTTGAGTGCAGGTAGTGGCTTTGCTGCCTACCAATGGAACACGGGCGCTACTGCACCTTCCATTAATGTACAGCAACCAGGGTTTTATAAAGTGCAGGTAAAGGACAGAAATGGCTGTAGTGCAGTTGATTCAGTGCAGATCACAAAGCTGCTGCCCCTGCCTTCGGCTTTTCTGCCGGCAGATGCCCAGATATGCGCTTATGAGTCCCTTATGCTGAAACCTAACGTTGCTTTCAAACAATACCAGTGGAGCAATGGTGCAGCCGCCTCCCAGATCACCGTTTCCGGGGCTGGCCTGTACTGGCTGGAGGTAACCGATGCCAACAATTGCCGGGGTAGGGATTCTGTTCTGGTAAGCATCAAACAGGGGTGCATTAGTGGGTTTCACGTGCCCACCGCCTTTACGCCTGGCAGGGACGGAAAAAATGATCTATTCCGACCGCTCGTTTTTGGTGAAGTGAAGCAGTATCAGTTCACGGTATATAACCGCTGGGGAGAAGTGGTTTTCCGAAGCAGTGAGGTAGGGAATGGATGGGATGGTAAGTTCCTGGGCAAACCACAGGATACAAATGTCTTTGTCTGGACCTGCGTATACCAGCTGGAAGGAGCGGAAGCAAAGTCTGAAAAGGGTACCGTGTTACTCATTCGGTAGGTGGAACGTCTTATCAGTATTGCTCCTTTTAAAAAGGATATTCAATTTGAACTAAAGGTGTCGCTAATTATGATGTACTGGTAAAAAGTAGAAAAGGAGTTACAGAAATGTAGCTCCTTTTTTATTTCATAGATAGGCTGCAGGTAGACTACACTATAATCTAAAAATTTGTTTTGCCTGCGATTTGCCTGGACTGAAATGGCTCGGCACGAGCGGTCATGGTGCGCTACCGGCCTGCGCTACTTCGTTGTAGTTACCTCTGTCCATTGTCATTCCCCGTGGTTGATGCATAAAATTAGTCTGCAGAAAACTTTGACAAAAGAGATCTCGATCGGTAGGTACAGGAGAAAATGGATTTTTACCTGCCTTTCATCACCTTCTCATTTCTGTAAGGGTGCAAGTGTTTCCTGTTCTGCGAAGTCCATTCACGCATATTAAAAAAAACGTTTAGTTTTGCACCATTCAAGAGAAATGCTCTTGATTCCTTATCCATGCGAAAAGCCATTTTAAAAATCAGAAACTAACTAAATCCTTATGAGACCTTCCTTTTTTTTCTACTGCATTACAAGCTGCACAAGTGGCATGGTTACCTAAATTTTTAAGAATCCTTTTTATCCTGAGACACGGAATGTGATTCTGCTTTTCCTGTAATGGTAAGCCTTTTTAAATGTTTTTAATGGAGACAGGAATTGTCTTGAAACAGATTGTATACGTTTCATTACAGTCCACCCTGACTCTTTTATTAATCCACTAACCACTTATGAGCTTTCGTAAAATTTTGACACTTTTTATTTATCCTCTCCAACTGATAATGGATCCAGCACTTTTAACGTAAACACCATTTTTCAAGCCATCCCAATTCTAATTTATTGATTTTCCGTATGACAAAAACTTTACCTGTAAACTTCTTACTGAAGTCATTCTTCTTTCTTGTTCTATTACTATCCAATAGTGTGCTATTCGCCCAACCCCCCGCTTCTTATGTGGTGGACAATACCGCTACAGATTATACCCTTATAAAGGCTCTAGGATTGCCAGGTGGTAAGTCGGCCGTCATCTACAGGGATAACAGTTACAATTACAAATGCAGTATTTTGGGTAGTAATGGAGCGGTCACCTCCACTTTTGACTTTACCTCCAAGATGTCCCGGCAGAACAATCCAAACTATATTGAAGTGAATGCGCTGGGTACTTCTTCGGGAAATATTTTTATTACCTACACCTCCTCCACGATCAGTGGGAACATGACTACGAATAACGCCCGCTACCTGGTACTGGATCAAACCGGGGCCCAGGTAAACTCCGGTAATATAAATGGGGCGAACCTGGGTTCCAGCCTGAACCGGTTTATTCAATTGGGCCAACTTTCCAATGGCAACGTGGTGATGATCTGGCTGCAGAGCGATAACCAAAGCGGTGGCTTCCGGATTTTTCAACCTAATGGTACACCTGTCACCAGTGACGCTTCCTTTGCAGGACCGGCTTCTACCATTTTTAACAGCCCCCATCTTTTTTGGAATAACCGGGTGGCTGGCAATCCCAATGGAAGTTTCATCATTACCTTCGAATATTACAGGGGTGGTTTTTGGGGCATCCTCTTTGATAATAATGGTGTCGCAAAATCGGTTGGTGGCAGTACGGCCTTTAACATTGATCCTGCCATTGCAGGAAGCTATTCGAACTTTTCAGCACTGGGCCTATCCAATGGGAATTATATGATAGCCTGGGCGCAAAACTACGGTGGATCGATAAACAGGGGTTATTACAAAATCATTAGTGAAACCGGAAGCACAGTCAAACCGCAGACCGCTTTACCAACCGATATGCAAAATGTCGTGGGCTACTATGGCTCAGTGGAATTTGCCGCCAACAACAGCAGTTCCACTCCTGGTTTTGTGGCGGCCTCCCACCAATGGCAGAACTATGATGATTATTCCAACCCCCACGCAAAGGTGGTCTATTATAACTTTGACCTCAGTGGCAATTATCTTTCCAGCCAGGATGGCAGCCCTTATTTTATTGCTGATTATAACCCTGTTC
>JAEWAC010000008.1 GCA_023391895.1 Bacteroidota bacterium | reverse complement strand
CATTGATCAGCACCTGGTGGAAATTGTAAGTAATTACAAAACCTGGACGTACCTTATTCTTTTCCTGATCATTTTTGCCGAAACCGGTTTTGTGGTGACGCCCTTCCTGCCCGGCGATTCTTTGCTGTTTGCGGCAGGTGCTATCATTGCCAAACCCGAAAGTGAGCTGAATATCTTCCTGGTCTGCGGCTTACTGATCGTGGCGGCTATTTTGGGCGACCTGGTCAACTACCATATAGGCAAATACATCGGGCCTAAAGCTTTTAGTGGCAAGTACCGTTTTTTGAAAAAAGAATACCTGTTAAAAACCCAGGATTTTTATAATAAGTATGGCGGCAAAACCATTATTTATGCCCGTTTCGTTCCCATTGTACGCACTTTTGCGCCTTTTGTAGCCGGTGTGGGAACCATGACCTACAGCCGTTTTGCCTCTTACAACGTCATTGGTGGTATCGTCTGGATTACCAGCTTTTTGTTTTTAGGTTACTTTTTTGGCGGCATCCCGATCATCAAGCAGAATTTTACCTATGTAATTTTCGCCATTATCCTGCTTTCCATTCTGCCGCCGGTTATTGAAGTACTGCGGTCTAAAAGAAAAGGCGCCAAAGAAAGCGTAAAAAGCGGGGTCGAGTGAGGGCAAGGAGCGTATATGGGGTTTTAAAGAAGTTAGTTTTAATGGGTGTTCCGGCTTTTAATTGAAGACCGGAGAAAACTTTTAAAACCCTATGTTGTAACTCCAGGGATTTCTGATCTGCTAATAAATATTAAATTACTGAAAACCTGATGGTATGCCAATAGCATACCATCAGGTTTTTTTATTTTGGCAAGAGCTTGTATAAACGGCGACTTTTCTAAAAAAATAAATAGGGAGAAAAGAGAACCTAGGCAAACTTCAAGTGGAGCTTTTTGCTGGTATCATAATCGGGGTCGAAAGAATAACGGTACAAGCCTAAATATGAATTCTTTCAAAAACCCATATAACGTCCCGTTTCAGTGGTTAATCAACTTAGAGATCCATTAATTTTTTAGTCGGAAAAGGATTCGAGTGGTTCAGTTTGAATAAAAATCTATAATTTAAAACACTTATTATGCATTCGTCATCAGTCATCAATTTATAATCAGGTAGTATGGCCCTTATCAAAACCAATTCCATAGCTGCACCGGTAAGCAACAACACGAGCCGCAGTTATCTGTTTCCCTTGATATTAGTTACCAGTTTGTTTTTTATGTGGGGCCTGGCCTACGGCCTGCTGGATGTACTGAACAAACATTTCCAGGATTCGCTGAACATCACCAAAACACGGTCTACCTTATTGCAGGCCGCTTATTTTGGCGCCTATTTTTTAATTGCCATTCCGGCAGGTATTTTCATGAAACGCTTTGGTTATAAAGGGGGCATTATCCTGGGATTGTTGTTATATGCAATCGGGGCCTCTTTGTTTTTTCCTTCGGCACAGGCGGCCAGCTTTGACTTCTTCCTGGTTTCTTTATTTATCCTGGCCAGCGGGTTGACTTTTTTGGAAACTGCGGCCAATCCTTATGTAGCGGTTTTGGGCAAGCCGGAGACTTCCGAATTCCGCCTCAACCTGTCACAAAGCTTTAATGGAGTAGGGGCTTTTATCGGGCCGGTAATCGCCGCCAATTTGTTTTTTGCAGAAGGCGAGGAGAGTGGCGGCAACCTGGATTCGGTACAATATGTTTACCTCATTATAGCCGCGGTGGTGCTGGTTATTGCGGGTTTGTTCTGGAAAACGCCCCTGCCCGAAATCAAAGATGAAAATAACGGTGCCGAAAATAAAGGTGCGGCCCGGCCGCTGTTTGGTCACAAACATTTTACCGGTGCGGTGATTGCCCAATTTTTTTATGTAGCCGCGCAGGTAGGCGTAGCCGCCTTATTCATCAACTATTGCACCGAAGCCAACAGCTCCATTTCCAATGCTAATGCCTCCTACCTGCTGTCCATCAGTTTACTATTGTTTACCATTGGCCGTTTTACCGGTACGGCCCTGATGCGCAAAGTGGCGCCGCATATCATACTGACCATTTATGCACTGATCAACGTACTTTTGTGTACCGTAGTAATCTGGGGTAAGGACTGGTTGTCGGTTTATTCTTTAATGGCCATTTTCTTTTTCGAATCTATTATGTTCCCCACCATATTTGCCCTGGGTATCAAAGACCTGGGAGCGCAAACCCAAAGAGGTTCTTCCTTTATCATCATGTCTATTGTAGGCGGTGCCCTGGTGCCTTACTTTATGGGATTGTTGTCGGAAGAAGCTACCGCCAATGCTTACATCATTCCGCTGGTGTGTTTTGTGGTGGTGGCCTGGTATGGCTGGAGGGGTTATAAAACAAGTGTACAAAAATGAGTAACAAAGTCATTCATATTCATCCCAAGGATAACGTGCTGGTAGCACTGAAAGATCTATCCGAAGGTGAAACCATTTGGTTTGAAGGAGCAGCGTACGAAGTACAGCAAGCCATTCCTGCCAAGCACAAGTTTTTTATGCAGGATATGCAGCCGGGCGATGAAATATATATGTATGGCGTGCTGGTGGGTAAAACCCAAAGCTTTGTTCCCAAAGGGAGCTGGATGAACACCGGCAATACCAGCCATGCGGCGGAACCGTACGGCTACCGGGCTGCGCAGTACCAGTGGCAGCCGCCCGATGTATCCAATTTTGCCAATCGCACTTTTAACGGTTACCACCGCAGCGACGGCAGGGTAGGCACGGCCAACTACTGGTTGTTTATTCCCACCGTTTTTTGTGAAAACCGCAACCTGGATGTGATCCGCGAAGCCCTGCACAATGAGCTGGGTTATGCCGTAACGGATCAATACAAGCAGTTTACCCATCAGTTGTTGCAGGCCTATAAAGAAGGAAAAGATATCGCCCACTTCAGTGCAGACGAAATGGCGCCGGCTTCCGCTAAAAAAGACCGGCCTTTCCAAAATGTAGATGGCATCAAGTTTTTGAACCACCAGGGTGGCTGTGGCGGTACCCGGCAGGATGCGGCGATCTTGAGTAAATTGTTAGCCGCTTATGCCGATCATCCCAATGTAGGCGGCGTAACGGTTTTAAGCCTTGGATGCCAGCATTTGCAGGTGCAGGACTTTGTAACCGACCTGAAAGAACGCAATCCATCTTTTCAAAAACCCATATTGATCTTTGAACAGCAGCAATCGCAAAGCGAGCAGCGACTGATTCAAAATGCCATACATCAAACGTTTTTGGGGCTCATTGAAATCAATAAAACAGAACGGCAGCCGGCGCCGCTCAACCAGTTGTGCATTGGCGTAAAATGTGGCGGCAGCGATGGCTTTAGCGGTATTTCCGCCAACCCGGCTGTGGGTTATTGTGCCGATTTAGTGGTAGCCTTAGGGGGTAAAGTGTTGCTGGCGGAGTTCCCGGAATTATGCGGTGCCGAGCAGGGCTTGATTGACCGCTGCACCACCGAAATTTCGGCTAAAAAGTTCATCCATCTCATGCAGTCATACGATGCGCTGGCGCACCAGGTTGGTTCCGGCTTTTTCATGAATCCTTCTCCCGGCAATATCAAAGATGGTTTGATTACCGATGCTATTAAATCGGCTGGTGCTGCCAAAAAGGGCGGCAGTGCGCCGGTAGCCGATGTGCTGGATTACACGGAGCCAGCCACCAAACCTGGACTGAGCCTGGTATGTACGCCAGGAAATGATGTGGAAGCGACCACGGGCAAGGCGGCTTCCGGTGCTACGTTGATTTTATTTACGACCGGCCTGGGTACGCCCACCGGTAACCCGGTTTGTCCGACTATCAAAGTCGCTACCAATTCCAAACTGGCGCGCCGCATGAGCGACATTATTGATATTGACACCGGGCCCATTATAGAAGGCGAAAAAACCATTCAGCAAATGGGTGAAGAAATTCTGGAATATTGCATCAAAGCCGCGAGTGGCGACGTGCTGCCCAAAGCCGTATTGCTGAACCAGGATGATTTTATTCCATGGAAGCGGGGCGTTAGTTTATAAACCTTTTTAAAAGATAAAAGATGTTTCGATTAGATCGTAAAGTAGCTATTATTACAGGCGGTGGCAGCGGCATCGGAAGAGCCATTTCTATTGTATTGGCCAAACAAGGTGCCCAGGTTTATATTCTGGATAAAGATGAAAAAGGGGCCGGTGCTGTATTGGAAGAAATAAAAGCTTTAAAAGCCCATGCCAAATTTCTCTCCTGCAATGTGGCCAATCAGCAGGAGGTGAAAACCATTATTGACCAGATAGCCGTTGAAGCCGGTGGCATTCATATCCTGATCAACAATGCCGGCATTGCGCATATCGGAACAGTAGAAACCACCACGGAAGAAGACTTTGACCGTTTGATCGGCGTTAATGTAAAAGGAGTGTACAACTGCCTGCAGGCAGCCGTGCCGCATATGAAAGCCACCGGTGGCGCCATCCTCAATATGGCTTCTATTGCTTCCACCATTGGCCTGCCGGACCGCTTTGCTTACTCCATGACCAAAGGTGCGGTGGTTGGCATGACCCTGTCGGTGGCCAAAGATTATTTAAAGTATAACATCCGCTGCAACTGCATTTCACCGGCACGGGTGCATACTCCTTTTGTGGATGGCTTTTTGGCCAAGAACTATCCCGGAAGAGAAACAGAGATGTTTGAAAAGCTGTCCAAAACCCAACCCATTGGCCGCATGGCTCAGCCGGAAGAAGTAGCGCACCTGGTGCTGTATCTCTGCAGCGATGAAGCTTCTTTTATTACGGGTTGCGATTACCCCATTGACGGCGGATTTATCAAACTCAATAACTAATATAAAGGAGCATGAAAAAACTGCTGTTTTCTTTGAGCTGCATGGCATTGCTGTGGCAAGCCGGCGCCCAGTCTGCTTACCCGCATGCATTGCCGGATTATACGCCGCCTGCCGAAAACCTGAAGGCCCGCGAAACTTTTCAGGACAATAAGTTCGGGCTTTTTATCCACTGGGGTATTTACAGCATTTTGGGTGATGGCGAGTGGGTGATGCACCAGCAAAAAATTCCATATAACAATTACAAGCGGCTGGCGGATTTTTTCAACCCGCAGGAGTTCAATGCCAAAGAATGGGTGCAATTGGCCAAGAACGCCGGCATGAAATACATAACCATTACGTCGCGCCATCACGATGGTTTCAGCATGTTTCAAACAGCCGCTTCTCCCTATAACATTGTGGAGGCAACTCCTTATAAAAAAGACCCGTTGAAGGAACTTGCCGAAGAGTGTCAGAAAGAAGGGTTGCAACTGAACTTTTATTATTCCCTGCTGGACTGGGGCCGTCCCGATTATGGCTTTGGAAAACCCATAGTGAACGGTACACCCGAAAATACGGATTGGAACTCCTACATCGCTTTTATGAAAAAGCAGTTAACAGAGCTGATCACCAATTATCCTAACATTGGTGCCATCTGGTTTGACGGCCACTGGGAGCGGCCTAATGTTAACTGGCACTATGATGAAGTTTACGGCCTCATTCACCAGCTCAATCCTAAAATACTTATTGGCAACAACCACCACCTGGCACCTTTTAAAGGCGAAGACTACCAGATGTTTGAAAAAGACCTGCCGGGTGAAAATAAAACCGGCTTTAGCGGCGAATCCCAAATTGGGATGCTGCCGCTGGAAACCTGCGAGACCATCAACAACAGCTGGGGTTTTAACATCAACGACCGCAGGTACAAATCTACCCGGCAGATTGTGCATTACCTGGTGAATGCCGCCGGTCGCAACGCCAATTTTTTGCTGAATGTAGGCCCCATGCCCAATGGCAAAATTCAGCCGGAGTTTACCGATACACTGGCGGCAGTAGGCGCCTGGCTGCAGCAAAACGGCAGCAGCATTTATGGTACCCGCGGCAACGTGGTAGCACCGCAGCCGTGGGGTGTGGTAACGGCCAAAAACAAAACCTGGTATGCGCACATTTTACAACCGGTCCAGCAAGCCTATATCTTCATTCCGGAGGTAAAGCAAAAGGTTAAAAAAGCCATGCTGATGAACAGCAAAGCCGTAAAGTTCAAGCAGCAGCCCGAAGGTGTTTTTGTTTACCTGGACGGTGTAGAGCAGGATAGCCTGGATACGATCATACAATTAGAAACCCAATAAATAGCATAAGAAAAATATGAAATTAATCAGGTGGATTAACGAGAGCAAGCAGGTAAAGCCCGGTGTCGTTTTGAACGACTCCTTTTATGATGCCTTTTCATTTGGCGAAGATTACAACGAGCAATTTTTTGAAACCGATGGACTGGCCCGTTTACAACAGTTTGTACAAAATAACCAATCGCAGTTACAGCCGTTAGCAACTGATGTAAAATTGGCCGCTCCCATTGCACGGCCTTCCAAAATTGTATGCATTGGTTTGAATTATATAGATCATGCCCGCGAAACCGGTGCCGCTATTCCGCAGGAGCCCATTATTTTCTTTAAGGCTACCTCCTCGGTGGTCGGACCTAATGATGATTTGGTGATTCCCAAAAACAGCACTAAAACGGATTGGGAAGTGGAACTGGCCGTGGTGATTGGCAAAAAAGCTTCTTATGTAGAAGAAAGCGAGGCTTTGCAATACGTGGCGGGTTATTGCCTGCACAACGATTATAGCGAAAGAGCGTACCAACTGGAAAGAGGCGGACAATGGGTAAAAGGAAAAAGCTGCGACACCTTTGCGCCCCTCGGGCCTTTTTTAGCCACACCTGATGAATTGGCCGACATCAACAATTTAAAAATGTGGCTGACCGTAAATGGACAAACCATGCAGGATGGCACTACAGCCGACCTGATCTTTAAAATACCTTTTTTAATTTCCTATGTCAGCCAGTTTATGACGCTGTTGCCGGGCGATGTGATCTCCACCGGTACACCGGCCGGTGTTGGGCTGGGTATGAACCCGCAGGTATACTTGAAGGCTGGCGATGTGGTGGAACTGGGTATTGAAGGACTGGGTCAAAGCCGGCAGGTAGCGGTGGCCTATAATGGAAAACAATGAAAATTGCAGATGAATACCAAAAGATATTGCCTCACCCTGGACCTGAAAGATGATCCGCAACTGATAGCCGAATACGAAGCGCATCACCGGGCCGTATGGCCGGAGGTGCTGCAAAGTATTCGCAGCTCCGGCATTACGAACATGGAAATTTACCGCTTTACCAACCGGCTGTTTATGATTATGGAAGTGGATGATTCGTTTTCGTTTGAAGCCAAAGCGGCGGCCGATGCCGACAATGGCAAAGTGCAGGAATGGGAAGAACTGATGTGGAAGTACCAGCAGGCATTACCCGGCGCACAGCCCGGCGAAAAATGGAAAATAATGGATCTGATTTTTTCACTTTTCCCTACAGTCGCCTAGCGTATGCGTATTGATGCCCACCAACACTTCTGGCAGTTTGACCCGGTACGGGACAGCTGGATTACCGATGAAATGAAAGTGCTTCAACGCGATTTTCTGCCCCATGACCTGCAGCCCCAATTGCTACAACAGGGCTTTGATGGTTGTGTGCTGGTGCAGTCCGACCAGTCAGAAGCCCATAATGATTTTTTACTGCAACAGGCTCAGGGAAATGATTTTATCAAAGGCATTGTAGGTTGGGTGGACTTGCAAGCATCTAATATCGAAGAACGTTTAGAGCATTACCGCCAGGTTTCTTTGATGAAAGGTTTCCGTCACATCTTGCAAGGTGAACAAGACCGGGCTTTCATGTTACAGCCCCACTTTATGCGGGGTATTGGGTTTTTAAAGAAGTTAGGTTTTACTTATGATATTCTCATTTTTGAAGACCAGCTGAAATACATTCCTCAGTTTGTACAGGCCTTCCCGGATCAAAAGTTTGTGATCGATCATCTGGCCAAGCCTAAAATAAAAGATCAGCAAATAGATACGTGGCGCAAAGAAATAAAGGCGGTAGCGCAATACCCCAATGTCTGGTGCAAAGTGTCGGGCATGGTAACTGAGACCAATTGGCAGGCATGGGATAAAAGGGACTTTATCCCTTACCTGGATGTGGTGGTGGAGGTATTCGGTACGGACCGGACTTTATATGGTTCTGACTGGCCGGTTTGCCTGGTAGCTGCCTCCTACAAACAGCAATTGGGTATTTTAAAAGATTATTTTGCTTCATTTACCCAGGCAGAACAGGAACAAGTTTTTGGCGGCAACGCCGTTGCATTTTACCAATTAAAATAAGCTCCGCATGGAGTAACAACCAACGTATGGATCTACAATTAAAAGATAAAGTAATTATTGTAACCGGCGGGGCAAAGGGCATTGGGGAAGGTATTACAAAAGTACTAGCCTCCGAAGGCGCTATACCAGTCATCGTAGGTCATAATGAAGAAGACAATTTAAAAACAGTTGCGGCCATTGAAAAAAGTGGCGGTAAAGCTGACCAGGTGTATGCCGAGTTGACCCAGCCTGAGCAGTGCGAAAAAGCGGTTCAAAATGTCATAGAAAAGCTGGGGCGCATTGATGGCCTGGTGAACAATGCCGGGGTGAACGACGGCGTAGGATTGGAGCATGGCAATTACGAAAAGTTCATGGCCTCGCTGCACAAAAATGTAGTGCATTATTATTTAATGGCGCACTATGCATTACCGGAACTGAAAAAGAGCAAAGGGGCTATTGTCAACATTGGTTCTAAAACGGCTGAAACCGGCCAGGGAGGTACATCGGCCTATGCGGCAGCAAACGGAGGCCGCAACGCACTCACCCGCGAATGGGCTGTAGAGTTATTGCCATATGGTATCCGTGTAAACGCCGTTATTGTAGCGGAATCGTGGACGCCGCTCTATGAAAAGTGGATCAACTCATTACCCAACCCACAGGAAAAATTAGAATCCATTACCTCCAAAATTCCCTTAGGAAAACGCATGACTACCACAGAGGAAATTGCCAATATGGTTGCCTTCCTACTTTCGGAAAAGTCCAGTCATACTACCGGTCAATTGATCCATGTGGATGGCGGTTATGTACATTTGGACCGGGCATTGGTTTAAAGCGGCAGCAATCATTTTCAAACTCTTTCAAAACCCCATATCATCAGAAGTGAAAATTGCTGATACATGAGGTTTTGAAAGAGATGTTTTTGTATGATATATTGCTTGGATCTTCTTTTGTACTTAAATCAAACTTCGTTAAAAACCCATATAGTATCAATGGGAGAACAAGGCTTTTTACCGTATCAAAGCAGCAGTCCCTTTTTGCTCCAACAACTGCTGCGTATCCCGGCTTTTGTAGCGCAGCATCCAGATGTATACTCCTGTTGGTTGTGCCTTTCCATTTACCTTACCATCCCATCCCTGCTTCCAGTCGGTCGTTTTATAAAGCAATTGTCCCCAGCGGTTATACACCCGGAACTCCAGTTGGTCGGCTTTGATGGCATTCAGGGGACGTAACACATCGTTCAGGCCATCACCATTGGGCGTAAAGGCCGAAGGCACAGCCAGATAACAGCTGGCGTAAATAATTACTTTTTTCTGCACCGTATGCTCACAACCATACTGGTCCGTTACTGTATAGCGAACGTTGTACGGCGTTTCGCGTTGCGGAGCGGCATATACATGTGTAGGACTGGCGGCATTTGACCGGCTGCCATTACCAAAATCCCAGCTATGGCTAACGATAGCACCCTTGGCTGTACTGGTAAATGCAATGGGTTCGGCCGGGCAGTTTTCTTCAAAAACCGTAAAGTCAGCCTGTATAAAGTTGTCCAATACGATCTTTTGCGTGGTGGAGTCGCTGCAAAAACCATTACTCACTTTCAGCGTTATGGTCTTTTCATTAAATACCTGGTAAATGCCCACCGGGTTTTGGAGTGTGGACCGTTGGTTTTCGTCCAGGTTCCATTGCCAGCTGTCCACCCCGTTTTCACCGTTATGTACAAAAGCCACCGTATCTGCCGTACATCCATAACCTATGTTGTATGAAAACTGGGCACTGACGGTGTCTTTTACGGTAAACGACAGGCTGGAACCGGCAGGGGTTTGTTCGCCACATTCATCCAGCAGGGTATTGCCGTCGCGGCCGTTTTGTAAGGTAAGGGTAAACTGGCCGGCCTGCACCAGTGGGTTGGCTAGTGTGATCGTGATCTCTCTGGTGGTGGTGGCTCCGTTGCACAGACCACTCAAGCTGGCAATACTTACCGGGTAGGTGCCGGAAATGGAAAAGTCGCTACCGTCGGCCGCAATGGAGGCGCAGGATATGGGTTTTTGAAAAACCAGTTTAAGTTCTTTGGGCGAACAGCTTACAGGCACCAGGCTGTCCATAGGGGTAGCAGACCGCGGTTGAATGGTGATGTTCAGTTCGTCGGTTTCGGGTACGGCATTATCGCAATAATCCAGCAGGGTGTTATTATCATTGCCTTTTTTCATGCGCAGGGTATAAGTACCAGGTGCCAGGGGAGCAGATAACGTAATTTCAACAGAGTCGGTATCGAACCGGGAAGAGCAATTGATGCTTTGGCTGCGGGTAATGGTAATGCCAGGAGCGGAAAGAGAAAAGTCTGAACCATCTGGGTCCAGGCTGCTGCATTTGATGTTTTTATTCAGCGCCAGCCGGAGCACATTGCCGCCACAATTGGCCTCCACATTTTTGAGGTGTGGCGTGCCGGAATCGGTAATCACCGCCGTGCCACCCTGAAAGGAAAGCGTATAACCACTTTGCGACCGGGTAAAATGGCTGATGAGCAGCAAATAGTTGTGACCCGCCTTTAATTCAGGCATTTTACTGAATAACGGCCTGCCCCTGCCGCCACAAACAAAGCCCTGTGTGCCGGCGTTGGAAGCTCCGGTCAGGCCAGTTTCTCCGCTCCAGTTGTTGGCTACCACCAGGCTGGCATCGGTATAGATATCGTTGGGATCGCGGCCGGTTACATCATACAGCTCCCAGTCATAATCGTCGCCCATGTCTTTAGGGGTGATTAAAAAGCCCAGTGTGCCGGCCTGGAAACAGGTGAACTTGTACCAGAAAGGATTGATATCCGAAAGACCACTATTGGTTCCGCAACCTTTGTAGGGAAGGGCCTTGCCGCCGCACAGCGGAACGGTGGTTTGCGTAAAAACGCTGGTACCACAGACCGGGAAGGCCGTGGAAGGGTTTTGTCCCGGCGCCGTGCAAGGTTGTGCTGAAAGAGAAATATGAAGCAGTAAGATGCAAACACATAGTAAAATTGATCTCATTATGATACAGTAGCTTGGCTAAAAAAAATAGTTCCGGTTGCGCTTACATAGAGTGGTGCAAATATCTGAAATGCTGCAGGGAAGTTTCTAATATTTTGCTAAATGCCCATTCCGCATCTTTACTGTTGAATACCGAATGATACCAACGCACATGATAAATAAACAGCACTATTTTCAATACCCCATATCAGTTCAATCATCAAAACTACTGTTAGAAAACAGCGGCAGCAGGCGCCGGTTTCAGTTGTTTGTACAACCGGCGGGCCATCAGCTTTAGCAGTGTTTTGGTTTGTCCCAGTTTAATCAGCAACAAGGCTGCCTTAGTACGCGGCAGGTGCCTGAAATAAAAGTCAATAATGAACTTACGTTTGTGATAGGCCGCTTCTTTAATGTCATCAACATGGCGGTTGATGTTGTCTTTTTGTAAGATTCGTTCTGTAATGAAATCCAGCTGCCTGATGCAATCGACGATGTCACTCACACGGCCTTGCTGCAGCAGGGGCTCGAAGTTATGTTGCAGGCATTCGATATACGTTTCGGGCAATGTATAGTTGTCACCCACATAATAGCGGATGTTGCGTAAGATCTGTGCCTGTTGTGCACGGGCGTATTCCTGCTTTTTCAGCACCTGGTGCAGGCTTTGGGTCGTTACGCGGTAATCCATCAGCACTTTCGGCAGGTTATAGTGTTTGTAGTGGCGGGTCAATTGCCAGAACAGTTCAAAATCTTCCGCATAAGGCACCGCATACCCACCTACCGACTGTACCGCCTTTTTGGAAAAAATAATCGAAGGGTGATAGATCCAGCAGATAAAGGTGAGGTTATAATAATAAAAGGGAGGCTCAAATTGGTCGATCCGGATAAAGACGCCGTCTTCGGTTACTACTTTTACCTTGCAGGAGTACAGGGCGCCATCAGGCTGTTGTTGTATAAAGTCATATTGCTTTTGCAGCCGGTCGGGATAGCAGATGTCGTCTGCATCCATACGCGCAATCCAGTCACAGGTGGCCAACTCGATGCCTTTATTAAGGGTAGGGGAGATGCCCTTGTTTTGCTCATTTCTGAAATAGCGAATGCGTGGATCAGTATACGACTGTATAATGGCAGCACTGCTGTCAGTAGAGCAGTCATCTATGATCAGGAACTCAAAGTCCGTAAAGTTCTGCACCAGTATGCTGTCAATGGCTTCGCGAAGAAAACGTTCTGCATTATACACCGGCATCAGTACCGTCATCTTGGGCATAGGTATCAGGGCTTAGGGTTCAGTGCTGTTTTTAAATGTTTTTTAATCATTACCGGTAACGCCTTTTTCAGCAGGTTGACCATGACTACAGGAAAAGTGTACCGCATATAGTAATAATTGGGATAACGATAAGGGAACAGTGCTTTTTTGATCAGCGTGTCCAAATGCGCATCCTGTATGCCATGCTTTTTTAAATAAGCCTGCATCCATTCCAGAAAATACTTTCTAACTGCTTTATAGTGCCCCTTGGCTTTTACCCATTTTACAATGGATTCCGGACGCTGCCGGTAATAGTTGTTAAAAGCAGAGGAAATAAACACCTTTTCCTGTAAATAGATCTTGAATAAAAAAGCCTGGTCCTCGTACAGCTGGTTTTCTTTGGTAAACGACTCTTCAAAACCACCCACTCGTTCTATGGCTTCTTTTTTTATAGACCAGGAACAGGGGCAGGGCGCCGCACCCGTTCCAAATGGATATAATAGCGACATGACTTCGCTGCGTTCATATACCCGGTCCAGTTCCATGTCGGAAGGCAGGCAGATGTTTTCCGAATCGGGTGTCGCCCATTTCATCCAATTTTTTTGTCCTTCCATCATGGCACCGACCGGTATTTCAAAATTGCGCTTGGTTGGATCATTCCAGTCGTTCCAATAAATAGAGCCTTCCACCACCATGCTGGTTTCGGGGTATTGCTGAAAGATCATCACATGACCCGATATTTTGCTGGGGAGCCAGACGTCGTCGGCATCCAGGATGGAAATTATGTCCCCTTTTGCCTGCCGGATGCCCGCATTCCTGCTGGCGCTCAGTCCCTTATTGCTATGGTTTTCGTGCTCGTGATAACGAATCTTTCCCACATATTGAGCTGCATATTCTCTGGCAATGGCGGTACTTCTATCCGATGAGCCGTCATCTACCAGCACCAGTTCCCAATGGGGATAATCCTGCTGAATGACACTTTCAACGGCCTCGGCCAAAAAACGTTCTTCGTTGTAAAAAGCAATGATCACACTTACCAGCGTGGGCTGCATGGCTGTTTGAAGCGCTGTGTTGACAGCCGGAAAATGGATGTCGTGCTGCTGAATGTATTGTTCCAGCCAGGTTAAATATTGCATTCTTACTGTAAAGTATTGTCCCCGCTGCTGGTTGGAACCCACCAATGAATCCTGTCTTTGCCGGTACCGGTTGTTACAGGCGTCGGATATATAAATAGGTTCATTTAAATAAAGCTTGCTTAAAAAAACCTGGTCTTCATACATGCCGGTAAAAGCATCTTCAAACCCCCCATGTTTTAACAGCACCTCTTTTTTGATGATGATGCCGCAGACACAAGGCGCCGCGCCCGCACCCAAAGGATATAGGTTCAGCATTAGTTGCGGAGGCGTGTACAAGGTATTGGCGCTAGTGCCAATGGGAATGACTACATCACTGAGTTTAGCGTCGCGCCAGCTATACCAGTATTCAGTGGCTTCACATACCATGGAGGCGTTGCTTTGCTGCAGCACCTGCACCTGATGGTTTAAATAGGAAGGCAGCCAAACGTCGTCGGCATCCAAAAAAGTAATCAGCGAACCGGTAGCTACCCGGATGCCCACATTCCGGCTGGCACTAAGGCCTTTGTTCTGGTGGTCTTCATGTTCAACATAAATTATTTGATTCCCGTATTGGGCGGCGTAAGCCTGGGCAATAGCAGTACTGCCATCGGTAGAACCATCATCTATTAACAGCAACTCCCAATGGGTGTATTCTTGTTGCAGTACACTGTTGACCGCTTCTTCCAGATAAAGGGCTGCATTGTAAAAGCAAGTAATGATTGAGATTTTTGGTGATACGGTCATAATAGAAAACGGTTTTTAGCGTAACCAATGCTTTAAATGATCTTCAAAATGCTGGCCGTTCCAGTTTTTCACCTGGTAGCGGGCTAAGCTAAGTAGGTTGCTATGCTTTACGATGGATTTTTCTTCGGTGGTAAACGCAGCCTTGAATTGTAAGGCTGTTGCTACCTGACGGGTTACTTCATTATAATTTCCATAGGGATAAGCCAAAAGATCAATGTCTTGGCCGGTATGGGTTTTTAAAAAACTTTGATTCAGGGCCAGCTCATTTTGTTGCACCTCAGGGGAG
>JAEWAC010000004.1 GCA_023391895.1 Bacteroidota bacterium | reverse complement strand
AAACCAGCCTGCTGAAAGCCCTGCAAGGTTGTGATGGCGTGTTCGGTGTCACTAACTTTTGGGAGCACTTTGCAGGCGAATACGACGAAGGCATCAAACTGATTGATGCGGTAGCGGAAAGCGGCGTGCAGCAGTTTGTAATGAGTACCCTGCCTTACATTGACAAAATAACCAAGGGCCAGTTGCCGGTAACCCATTTTGATTTAAAGGCCCGACTGGAGGAGCATGCCCGTTCCAAAAAGCCCGACATCACTTTTGTGCACCTGGCGTTTTATTACGAAAATTTTTTGGGTTTTATACCACTGCAAAAAGCCGAAGATGGCAGTTATGTCTTTGGCTTTCCGTTAGGCGACAGTCCTATGGCCGCTGTTTCTGTGGCGGACCTGGGCGGCATACTGCTGCCGGTATTTCAAAACCCGCAGGCGTATGCCGGTAAAACCATTGAGGTGGCGGGTGATTTTTTAACAGGGCACGAGTATGCCGACATGATGTCCAGGGTAACGGGTAAAACCATCCGCTACCAGTACATTCCCCGGCAGGAATATGCCGCCCTGGGTTTTCCCGGAGCGGAAGAAACGGCCAACATGTTTGAGTTTTACCGGCTCTACCTGCCGTATGGAAAAGCGGCCGTTGAGGCCAGCCGCAAACTGTATCCGTACCTGAAATCTTTTGAGCAAAAACTATCAGAAGAACGGGAAGTCTTTGCTCAGGTATTGAAGTAACAAAGCCGATTTGCATTTTCCTTCACTTTTAAAAATAGCGGTTATGATTTACGCAATTCAGAAAAAAGCAGCGGTAGTGCTGCTTTTGGGTATGGTCATTTTAGGGGCCACCCAGTGTACATCCGGCTCGGGTTCCGACAACCCTGCGGACCCGTCCACAAAAGACCCTGAAGATGTGGTAAGCATTGAGCGGGGACAACACCTGGTGACCGCCGGTGCCTGCCACGACTGTCATTCACCCAAAATAATGACGCCTGAGGGACCCAGGGTCGATTCTTCCCGGCTGCTATCGGGCCACCCGGCTTCCGCACCTTTACCCAAAATTGACCTGGCGGCTTTGCAGCCCGGCGACTGGATCCATTTCAGCCCGGACCTGACAGCTTTTGTAGGGCCCTGGGGCATGTCGTTTTCTGCCAACCTTACCTCGGACTCCGCTACCGGTATTGGCGCCTGGGAAGAACACCATTTTGTAAATGCCATCCAAAAAGGCAAGCACATGGGTGCCGACAATGGACGGCCCATTATGCCACCCATGCCCTGGGATAACTACAACAAACTGCCGGAAAACGACCTGAAATCCATATTTGCCTACCTCAAGTCGACCGTGCCGGTTAGCAACCGGGTACACGGGCCTTTTACACCCGATGAGGTAAAGGCCATGCACAAGGAGCAGACTAAGGCAAAATAGGGGCGGCGTAGGTAAAGCGGCGCCAACCCTATGGGTTTTTTAAAAGCTATGCTCCGGTTAATTGATCAGTACTGTTTGAAAAATTTTGGCAGCCGAACGAATCACCCGTATGGGAAATAAAAGAAGTTGACAAAAAAGCCCCGTGTGTCAAACCGGCACACGGGGCTTTGCCATAAATAGATGCACTCCGAAAAGGGAAAATTAATAGCGCTCAACTTTTACGCGTTCCCAGATGGTTTCATCTGTTGCTCTTACCTGCATGGAACCGTTTGAAGAAACGATCACATTTTTCAAGGTGTAGTAGCCGGGTTCGTGGCCATCAGGAACGGTCAGCCCTTCTACTTTAGCTTCAGCAGGAAGGTTGCCGCCATCGCCATTGGCAAGGGTTTCCAGCACTTCAATGGACTTCATGGGGCAGAAATAAAGCACCATTTTTCCGTAAGCATTTTCCAGGCGCACTGGTGAAATGTTAGCCGTAACTGTTTCCCCGTGGGTCAGTTTTTCTTCCTTCATTCTTTGTTGTAAAACATGGGGTTGAGAGTAGGAAGTGATCACTACGGGGGTTGGTTTGCCCATTTCTGTAAGTTGTGGTTCCTTGCCACCAAACAGATTTCCGAAGAAGGTGTGTTCTCTTTTCATAAATCTCAGTTTTTATGTGTTCAAGAATGTAAAGAAAGCTGGCGGACCTTTTAATTCTAACCCAATCATGAGGCTAACGGACTTGCTTTCTGGCTTTAAACACTACAATCTTATGAAGTTGATAACAGCTTGCTATGGATTCATTTTTCCGGAGTTCTATTGGTGGCGTTTTACGTTAGCTGTTAAAAATTTATTACCGGTCTGACGAGCTAAAACAAAAAGGAGAACTAGCTTTATCCAATGTAAGACAATTGATAACCGATTTCTGTTGCTTAAAGTTCGCAAATTTGTTTTACTTAATTGCGCTTTTTTTGTGTTTGTAAAAGTTTTTTTTCGCCTCTGCCTTAATTTGTTAAACCCTGCACTTGGAGGCTGGTTCCCGTAGAAAAATAAGATAGCCCTATCTTTTAAAAACCCATAGAGGTAACAGATTTAAGTGGTGCTGGTGGTAGTTGGCCAGGTATACAAGAAGAAGGGCTGCCGATTGCGTTTTAACGCCTTGCGATTACTGCAGCAGAATGTAAAACAGGGAAGCCAAGGCAGGCTTTTTCAACTATAAAAAGCAGCCCCTGATGCAGGCGATTGGAGGCCGTTCATTAACCAGAAATACGGGCTGAGCAGCGCTTTAAAAACAGGGCCGTTTTACCGCTGCGCTTCGGCTTTTTTACGGACCCTTTTTAGCGGTTTTTATAAGTGTATATAATTTAGTATTATATCTGTATGGCATTAATTGGCAATAGTTTAACCTAAATCTTAAAGAAATCTTTATATTCTTTCAAAAGCTTCATCAAACGGCATTTTTTTCGGAAATTTGTCCTCCGCTAATCACCTGAAAAACCCATTAAACATGCCAAGAAACCATCTCTTCACCACCCTTTTTGTGTGCCTGTCCATAGCGCTTATTTCGTTTGCTAAAACCACCGGTAATAAAGCCGCATCTGCCATGGCTGCCAAAGCTGTTGCCGCCGACACCGTGGCTGTAAAAGATTCGGTGGCTGTTGAATCGCTCAGTACTTCGTTGTATAAAGAGCTGAACCTGTCGGGCGCCGGTCTTTCGGAAGAAGCTATAGATTATGCGATAAAAGGTTATGAAAAACTGGTAGCACAAGGAGCGGTGCCCAACAGCCGCTACCTCACCATTATTGATTTTGGTCAATCTTCCCGTAAAAAGCGCTTTTACCTGCTGGATATAGAAAACCGGGAACTGGTGATCAACACCTTTGTGTCGCATGGTAAAAACTCCGGCCTGGATATGGCCACGAAGTTTTCCAATACCATCAACTCTGAGCAAAGCAGCCTGGGTTTTTATGTAACCGGTGCTACTTACACGGGTAAGCATGGTAAATCGCTGCGCCTGGCGGGCCAGGAAGCAGGCTTTAACAACAACGCAGAAGCCCGGGGCGTAGTGGTGCATGGCGCCGCTTATGTAAATGAAGGCCGTGTGAACAGTGCCTATATGGGCCGCAGCCAGGGTTGTCCGGCCTTGCCGGAAAAGGAGTATGCCCGGGTGATTGACCTGATCAAGGATGGCTCGGTCCTGTTTATTTACCACCCCACAGCCGGCAACTATACCCACCAGGCGCCGCTGTTAAATAGTTAAGTAGAAACGGTTACCTTTTTATAAACAATAAAAGTGCCTCATGGCACTTTTATTGTTTATAAAAAGCCCGGTCTGCTCCATCCTGCTGCTGGAAGGATGCCCACGGGCTGAAAAAAGACCTCATCCTTTAACTAAGTGCTGTTACTGAAAAATAAGTTGTGTACTTTTACAAAATAACTATCAATATGAAACTCTTTGTAGCTGGTCTTCCATATGATTTGTATGATGATGAACTGGTGGAAATATTTGAAAAATTTGGCACCATTACTTCTGCTAAAGTGGCCATGGATAAGGATACCGGCAAAAGCAGGGGCTTTGCTTTTGTAGAAATGCCCAATGATGACGAAGCCCGTGAAGCCATTGAGCACCTGAACGATATTTCGCTGGGTAAAAAACCCCTGGTGGTAAAACAGGCCGATGAAAGAAGCGGCGGACCGGGCGGTGGTTCAGGTGGCGGATACGGTGGCGGCGGCAACCGCGGTGGTGGTTATCGGGGTGGCAGCGGCGGTGGCGGCGGCTACAAGGGCAACTCCAACCGGGACAGAAACCGCTACTGATTTTTACGGCAATATCATTCCCATTTTCTTTTACGGATGCAAGGCTGTCCGGACCCATCCGATCTTTCGGTGAGCTGTCTGGAACCAAGCCTTTTTGCGCCTTCACGCTTTTGTTGTGAAAGCGGCTATGGCTAGTGCACAATCGGGTAAGAAGCAGGTTTGGTGATATGGGTTTTTAAAAAGTGCACACCTTATACGAAACGGTTATCCGTATGATGACTTGGCATTCACTATTGACCATTCACAATTGACGACAGGATTTCATAAAGCTGAAAACAATTGAGCAGGAGTACCGGTGCTGAAGCATCGTATTTACAACTGGCTGCGGACTGCTTTGTATTCTTTTAGCTTGTCGTTGATGTAAAACAGCACTTCTTCATTGCTGTTGTGCTGGCGCAGCCATTGGTAACTGGGTGTATAGCGCTGCATGAAATCCTTCAGTGCGTCCCCTTTCAAACTAGTGTAATAAGCTACCAGGGTGGGCGAAAACCGGTAGTTCACATAGGCGTTTTCCTCCAGCTGATTAAACAACTTCTCTGCACTTTTTTGATTTTTGTACTTTTTTTTGGAAAAGCGGTCAAGGTTGATGCCGATACCAAAAGCCGAATTGTTGTTGGAAGAAACCGTAGGGAGCGTTGTGCCGCGGTTTTCATCAAATTCCTTTTTCCGGCTGATGCTGTCGAGTTGGTATTTGTTGTATTGTGCCGTTACGGTTACCGTAGGCAAAATATCGCCGGAGGGAGCAAGGTAAATTTTTATAGTATCGGTAAAAAGAAGAGAATAGGTAAGCGTATCGTAATGATAAGAAGGTGCCAGGGCATAAAGCACATCGTTGGGAGCTGCCTGTATACGAAAGAAACCGTTATCGTCTGATTGTACATCCTGCCGGGTATTGGTATTGGTAAGCTTGCCGCCGGCAATCGGTAAGTGGGTGATGCTGTCGAGCAGGTAACCATTTACCGTGTGGTGCTGTGCCCGGGCCTGTACCAAAAACAGTTGCAATGCCAGCAAGATCAAAACAGGTTTCATACACTCCTTTATTCTCTTATAAAAGTAGAACGAATGGTTTGTAAAATATGGTTAAGTTTTATAACAGTTTCAGCCATTGGCCGGTGCCAGACGTACGTGATAAGGTTTAACGCTTCAGCTCTTCTTTGGCCGTCTTGAACAAAACGGCATCCGGGTTGTAATATTCCTAATCAAAAGACATGAGCAAGGTACACCTGCTGAAAAGCGTTCAAAAAATACCCGTAAAGGTGGAGGTGGCATGGACATTTTTTTCCCACCCCAAAAATTTATCGGCCATGACACCGCCGGAACTCAATTTAAAATTCACCAACGAGCTGTATGGTAACCAGATGTACCCGGGGCAGGTGATTACTTATCAAGTAAAGCCCTTGCTGGGCATTCCGCTATTTTGGATGACCGAAATAACCCATGTAGATCCCTTGTGTTTTTTTGTAGACGAGCAGCGCCGTGGACCTTACCAACTGTGGCACCACCAGCATCATTTTAAAGCTATTGAAGGCGGTGTGGAAATGACCGACCTGGTGCATTATGCCCTGCCCTTTGGACCGCTGGGTTCCCTGGCACACTACCTGGTGGTGAAAAAAAAGTTGCAGGAAATATTTACCTACCGCTTTCAAAAAATCATTGAGCTGTTTGGTGCCTGGCCCCAGGCGCAACAAGCCCAGTTGCAGGTGGCATAAAACTTCTTTATTTTCCCATAGGCAGATAGGTTAATGGCCATCAGCCCGGCTGGTTACAAACGGGGCTGAGGCCTGCTTTTTGTATGTAAACGGACACTTATGAATACAGCGGTTTTTAGCACCCACAAGTTTGAGCAGCCATATTTGCTGAAAGCAATGGACGGCCGGCATAGCTTACTGTTGCTGGAGCCCCCGCTTTCTTTAGACACGGTACACATGGCCAAGGGGTGCCAGGCGGTATGCATTTTTGTAAACGACGACGCCTCCCAGGAAGTATTAGAAGCATTGGCGCAAATGGGGGTGCAGTATGTTGTGCTGCGGTCGGCCGGCTTTAACAATGTGGATATAGTGGCGGCGGCCCGCCTGGGGCTGAAGGTAGCCCGGGTGCCGGAATACTCGCCCTATGCCGTAGCCGAACATACAGTGGCCCTGATGCTGACGCTGAACCGCAAACTGATTCGGGCTCACAACCGCATCCGGGAGCTCAATTTTTCGTTGGATGGTCTCACGGGCTTTGACATGCATGGTAAAACCGTAGGCATTGTAGGGCTGGGAAAAATAGGCCGGGTGGTGGCGCAGATACTGCATGGTTTTGGCTGCCGCATAGTTGCCTTTGACCCTTACCCCAAACTGGAATGGGCGCAACCCTACGGGGTGCAGTACGTAACCGTTAGCGAGTTGTTTGCCCAGTCGGACATCATTACCCTGCACGCACCATTAACTGCCGAAAACCGCTACCTGGTCAACAAAGACACGATTGCCCAAATGAAAAAAGGCGTCATGCTGATCAACACCGGCCGGGGTGCCCTGATCAATACCCGCGATGTGATTGCCGGCCTTAAAACAGGGCAGATTGGCTACCTGGGGCTGGATGTATACGAAGAGGAAAAAGGGTTGTTTTTTGAAGACCGCTCCGACACTATTTTGCAGGATGATGTGATTGCCCGGCTGATGACGTTTCAAAACGTGCTCATCACCAGCCACCAGGCTTTTTTAACCGATACGGCCCTGCAGAACATTGCGCAAACCACCGCCCAAAACCTGGACTGTTTTGAAAAAGGCGTAGAAGCACCCCATGAAGTAAAGCCCTGATGCTGGATATGGGGAAAGAAGTTTATCGTTTTAAGTCTAAAGATTTAAGTTCTCTAGTTCACCAGTTCACGAGTTGGATCACAGATTTCGCGGATTTTAAGAAAAGGATTTCGCAGATGGAAAGCCGTATGGGATTTTGAGGATGTTGATAAGTTGAAAGAGTTGAGTGGTTGAAAGGTTTAGGATGGCGTATGGGTTTTTGAAGAAGTTTACCCGAAGCTTACCTGATCAGACGGCTTGTTATTCCATAACGCCTCTCACCTGTCATGCCGAACTCGTTTCGGCATCTCCAGCTATAGGGACTTTTAAAGAACTGAATCAACATCAAGCTTTCAGGTAAGGGAGTGTGGGTTTTTGAAAGATTTGCTGTTGGTCATCAATCAACTATCATGGGTCAACTTTCCACTATGGTATTTTGAAGAAGTTTGTTTGGGATGATGTTGCGCTACCAATACACGAAGGTGCACTGTGAAAAAGAGGCTGTGGGTGCAGGGGATCCCGGCTCAAGGCCGGGATGACAGAGGCGAGTGTTCTTTGTTTTTCTTGATAGCAATTAGAAGCAAGTAAATTCATTACAAACCCATATGGATTTTTAAAGAAGTTGATGAGTGTGTGTGCTTAGCAGGAAAAATGTTCAAAAGCCTATAGCTCATTACAAAAGTTGCAACAAAATTTACCGAGGGTGAGGTGAATTGTTCAAAAGTGCATACGTCAATTCAAAAGCTGAAGTGCAATCAATTGCCGGACCTCCCGCTCCACCGGGGAAGGATCGGGGGAGCGGCATCCTTTTGCTGTGTGAGCCTTCGTTGCACCAAAAAGTGGCCATGGCTCGGGATCCTGCCGTCAACTGTCATCCCAGTTTTAAAAACTATCTTGCCCCTTTGTTTTCATTTTACAGGTACACTATGGCTATTATTTATCATGTTACATCCGCTGCCGAGTGGCAGGCGGCACAGGCGCAGGGTGCATATGAAGCACCATCTCTGGCCATCGAAGGCTTTATTCACTGTAGCGAAGCAGCGCAAGTAGAAGGTGTGCTGAAGCGTTATTTTGCCGGTAAAACGGGTTTGGTAAAGCTGTCTATTGACACCGAAAGACTCACCCACCGCCTGCAGTATGAAATAGCACCTTCTTTGAACGAAGCTTTTCCACACGTATATGGGTCTATCAACCTGGATGCAGTGATTGCCGTTGATGCAATAGCTGACAGGTAGGGATGCCATACCCGGTGGCAGCCGCAGCTTTGTAATGTGAGACTAACGGTGCGGCAGTGGATGAAAGATTTCTGCACCTGTAGCACCAGTGTTGGTTATCGTGTTGGTACTGGTTGCCCGCCATAAAAAAAGCACTACCGGGGTAGTGCTTTTCCGTATATGGACTTTTAAAAAAGATTAGCCCGGAATACGAGAGATGTATTTTTCAATTTGCTTGATCTGGTCTACGATCTGGGGTGTTGTAGGCTTCAGGGCTTTGGCCTTACGGAAAAAATCCTTGGCCGCCCGAAACTCGCGTTTGTTCATCATCAGGCTGCACATTTGCAAATAAGCGGCGGCCTGGTTTTCCTTGTCGGGCAGGCCTTTGCGCAGGGCACTGCGAATGTAGCTTTCTGCCTGTTTTAGGTCATTTTTTTGCATGGCCAGCATACCCATTTGCAGCAGGCTGGCGCCTTCGGCTTCCTTCATGGGCATGCCCAGGTCCAGGCCTTTTTTCATGCTTCTTTCGGCCGTGTCAAAGTCCTGGTTCATCATTGCCAGGTTGCCTTTCAGCGTATAATAAACTGACCGGATAGGTTTGTATAAAAGATTCGGGTATTTAATAGAGTTAATGATTTTTTGAGCGCCTTCCATATCGCCGGCTTCCATATACTCCTGTATCAGGCGCAGCGGACCAAAGAAAAAGTGGCCTGCAATCAATATCACCCCGATTAGGTAAAGCGGGAAGGCCGGCCAGAAACTGGAAAAATAGTTGGTGATACCACCCAGTACCAGCAGGAAGATACCCAGGTACAAGCGGTATTTGATAAGCCATGTATAAAACTTCATATCCTTTGTTTGAAAGGTTGCAAAGATAGGTAGCAGAAAGGTTCTGGGTTTTCAAAATTACGAAATACGGCTTAGGTGGCATAAAAGGCTCAACCACAACCCATTTTGCCGGTATAGCGCCGCCATGGCCTGGGCGCAACGCAACTGAAAATCAGGTTAGCATCCAGAGGAACCAATCGGGGAGGTGGCAAAGACGCCTTCCCATCCTTGCTCAGCACAAATCTAGAGCAGTTACCGCAGGCAGAACGGACCCGTCATAAGCCTCCGGAAACTGTTTGGATAAATGGTGGTAAGCGGGGCTGAAAAGCAATGGATGATATTGTGGAAAAGCTATTGCAGAATATTTAGGAAGCTTTTGGATAACTGAATGTGTATTGAGATATTTGCACCATCAACCGGCCTCGTAGTTCAATGGATAGAATAAGAGTTTCCTAAACTCCAGATACAGGTTCGATTCCTGTCGAGGCTACCAAACCGGAATTTTTGAAAATCACTTCAGAAATTCCGGGCCCTTTTTCTTCTAAAACGCCCTTCTGACGGGCAGTCAGCGCAAAAAGCGAATTGATTTTTGTGGTTCGGTTTTCCCCCTTTTTTTTTAAGTAAATTCCTTCGGGAAAGATGGTTTGTTGCAGCTCTTCTTTCCGCTTATAATCGCTGGATGCCCACAGGGACGGGCGTTTTGCCAGAAAATCAAGGGAGCGATCAATATATTTTTCAAGGTTCGAGTTGGTGAATGGGGTCATCTTTACCACCTGCTCCAATTCCTCTTTTTCTTTGCGATACTTAGCCGAGAACTTTTCGTACAGATCAGCCTTAATTTCCTCATTAATGAAGCGTTCTTCCAGCCGTTCAATCTTGTCCTCTAGTTCTTTAGATTTGAGCTTGTATTGTTGCAAATGCTCATCCCTTTCGGTATTCAGTGCTGTGTAGATTTTCTTTAACTGGAGTTTGAATGGGTCAATATCTTCCTGTGTAAGGTTCAATTCATTCAGGATTGCTTCAAAAAGAGAATGGAGTTGTTTAACGCTTACATTACAAGAACATTGGCTGCCGTGGTTGCATTTATAATAATAACGCCCCTTCTTTTTTACAATATAACCCCTAAGGTACTCTTTACAGCTATCGCACTTAAAGAAGAGCTTTAGCGGCAGGTTTTCATTCATCGGGTTTGCTTTGTAGCCATGTGGAATTTTCGATTTTTCGGCATTGGCTTTTAGGAATAACTCTTTTGAAACAAATTTTTCATGCTTGCCTTCCACCATTTCACCCGCCAGCAAGGAATGAGACAGCAAACCACAATAAAAGGGACTTTTGCAGGATTTCACTCTTGCGCTGATGAGAAACTGTTAATCCTTGTGTTTCCAGGCGCTAAATAATCTCTACCATTGAAATGCCTTCATTGGCTTTCTAGAGGAAGGCTTTACAAAGCAGCTTGTCCTTCTCATTAATGACAATAGATTTTTCTTCAATGACAGTGGCGTTATCATAACCCAATGGTGCTCCACAGGGCCAAATGCCATGCACGAGTTTTTCCTTCATTCCAGCATTGGTTTTTTGCCGTCTTAGGGCTCCTGATTGATGAATTCATCATATCCAGTATTCCCATTTTACCAGTATTGCTATTTTTTTCAACCTGTAAAAATGACAAATGGGAATCTGACATAAAAATTTCCGGAGCCATTAAATAATAGCTTCCTTTTTTCTTTAATTATAAGTGCCTGTTACGCACCATACTAAACAAAATAATTCCTCACGTAATATGAACAGCATTGACACCTGCGAAAGTGAGCCGTATAGGTTTTAGATCAATTGTACCCGCATAAGGGTTTTGAAGAGCTAGGTATGGTATACGCTTTGTGCGATTTTCACGTTACGGGCATTCATTTTTTTACTTCTAAAACATTCTACATGAAAGCACTTGTTTATCATGGCCCACGCGACGTAAGAGTGGATAATGTTCCAGATCCCAAAATAGAACAACCCACCGATGTGCTAGTACAAATAACCACCACCAATATTTGTGGCTCTGAACTTCATATGTTTGAAGGCAGAACCAATATGGAGCCGGGTAGAGTCTTGGGGCACGAAAATCTAGGAAGAGTTGTGGAGGTTGGTAATGCGGTGTCGGAAATTAAAGTAGGTGATATGGTATGCATGCCTTTTAATATCAGCTGCGGCCATTGCAAAAACTGTGAAAGAGGGTTAACGGCTTTTTGCCTTAAGTTGAACCCCGGCTTTGCAGGTGCAGCCTATGGCTTTGCTGGCATGGGCCCTTACAATGGAGGACAGGCGGAATTTTTGAGGGTGCCGTATGGCGATTTCAATTGCCTTAGACTGCCTGAAGATGCCGCAGAAAAGGAAAACGATTATGTCTTGCTGTCGGATATTTTCCCAACAGGCTATCATGCTACCCAGTTGGCGGGCTTAAATCCGGGAGAATCAGTGGTTATTTTTGGTGCCGGCCCGGTGGGGTTAATGGCCACGATCTCAGCCAGCGTTAAAGGGGCCAGTAAAATTATGGTGGTTGATATGCATCCGGACAGATTGAAACTGGCTGAAGAATTAGGAGCCATTCCTATAGATTTTTCAAAAGGTTCTGCCGTTGAGCAAGTAATGGATCTGACCGGTGGGCAAGGTGCCGACAGAGGTTGCGAATGCGTGGGTTATCAATGCTGCAATCAACGGAATGAAGAACAGCCCAATCAAACCATGAACGACCTGGTTCAGTCTGTCAAGTTCACAGGTTCTATCGGGGTAGTTGGCGTTTTTGTAAACCAGGATCCCAACGCCAAAGATCCCCTACAGAAAAAGGGACACATGGACTTTGACTTTGGCAATTTCTGGATGAAGGGGCAGCGTATCGCCACGGGTCAGTGCAATGTCAAATCGTATAACCGTGAGCTTTGCGAGCTGATCTCTACAGGTAAAGCCAGTCCCTCCTACATCATCTCGCATGAACTGCCTTTAGAGGATGCCCCTATCGGCTACCAGCATTTTGATGCCCGGGATAATGGCTGGACTAAAGTGATTTTAAAACCAGGTAAATCGAAAAGTGAGTTGAAGCAATCCGAAGGTAAAAAAGCAAAAACCGCAACAGCGTAAAGCTTTTAAAAAAGAGAGGCTGTTGGTAGCGGCCGTAGAAAACCGCAGATGAAATATTTTCGGTAACAAACCCATCTTACATAAAAGGTGGGTTTTCCTTACCCGCTTCCGACAACTCAATACGACCCAAATGTTTAATACTACAGCAAAGGCCACTATAATAACTATATGCCGCGCAATGTAGGCAAGGCTGCACCATTGCTATCCAGTGATTGTAGAATCTGAACGTTCATGCAATAAAACTTAAAGAATGATTTCCTGCTAATAGCAACAGATAGTTTGATGCGCCTGCCATAAGCCCTTTATCGGCTCCTGATTGTCCCCAGTGCACCACATCCGGTGTTCTTAGTGAATTTTCCAGCCGTATGGGCATGTATTGTTCCTTTCTTAAAACAGTAGTTATGTACGATCACGCCGGAAAGGCAGCAGTGGAGAATCAACTAACTTTGAAAGTCTTTCGGTACATGTTTAACAGTCAAGGCAACACCAACAGCAATAACTTATTAAAACGAAAAGAAAATGGATTTAAAACTCAACGATAAAACCGTATTCGTAAGTGGCTCAACGGCCGGTATCGGATTTGCCACTGCACAAAGGTTCTTGGCTGAAGGAGCTGAAGTAACTATCAATGGAAGAACAAAACAAAGTGTCGAAAACGCCTTAGCCCAATTAAAGACATGGATGCCGAAAGCAAAAGTTTCTGGTATTCCTGCGGACTTTTCAAAAGTTGAGGACGTCAATCGCTTACTTAATGAATTGCCAGAGGTTGATATATTAATTAATAACGCAGGCATTTTTGAACCCAAAACGTTTACGGATATTTCGGATGAAGATTGGTTCCGGCTCTTCGAAGTAAATGTTATGAGTGGTATTCGTCTTTCAAGACAATACTTCCCGAAAATGCTTCAAAAGAATTGGGGTAGAATTATCTTTATTTCCAGTGAATCGGCTGTTTTCATTCCAGATGAAATGATTCATTACGGAATGACGAAAACTGCTCAATTAGCAGTTAGTAGAGGATTAGCGGAACTGACGAAAGGGTCTAATGTAACCGTCAACTCCATCTTACCAGGGCCTACAAAGTCGAAAGGAGTAAGTGATTTTATGGAAGACCTCTCAAAGGCAAATAATACATCTATTGAAGACGTTGAAAACAACTTCTTTAAAAATATGCGTCCAACTTCTCTCTTGCAACGGTTTGCCACTGTTGAAGAAATTGCCGACACAGTAGTTTATTATTCAAGTCCGTTGGCTTCAGCAACAAATGGTGCTTCAATTCGCGTGGAAGGAGGATTGCTGCGATCTATTTTATAACTCATCGAACAAAGACTTACCGCAAGGCTGGCAGACGGAAAATTAAGTAGCTTTTGTGCTGACCCCATTCCAGTAATTTTAAATAGTTTGAAACATGGAGCCAGACTTTGAGAAGTCTTGTCCCTTAGGTAAACGGTGGAGTAGAATCCGTTTGCCGATCTGAAAATTAGTGAGAACTAATTTTATAGACCTCGAAAAGCTCGAACTATTTTTCTGGTCAGTTTTACCCAGTAATACCCAATAAGGGACATAAATCCCTTAAATCCTGAAGCATTTGGTTCGAGTTTTCCACCCTTGGGGCTACAGAAGACAAACCGCCTTGTAAGTAAACTACTTGCAAGGCGGTTTTATTTATGGGGTAGCTATAGAGGCAATTTCCATGTTAATTCTCTTAAATATCAATAATATCTAACATGGATGTTGCGTATACCTCGTTAGCTTTTCAAGTAAATAGGGTGTTTACTTGACCTCCGGTGTTTGGATATGGGAGTTTATTCCTTTAACTCCTTAAATAATTTTTTGCAAATCAATCAAACATATATTAATTTAACTAATAGAACAACTGCTGTTTCCATCTGTAGAACTACTCTATTTTAATTTCTATTTTCCCCTGCTACTCTCTGGATTTTACTTGCCCGTTGATATCAACCTTTTTAGACTTGATTTTTCAACCTAAACAAATAACCATGAAAAAGATCCATGTTTATCAATTAGCAGTTTTATTGCTGTACTTTTTTATGCCTAATGGCTGCTCCAAAACCGACATCAGTCCACAATCATCCAGTGATCAAATCAGCCTTGCTGAAAAGAATGTACAAGAGGTAGGTCTTTCAGCCAATAATGGTAATGGAAATACCATTATAAGTGGTGGAGGCATCTATGATGCTGGCGTGTATATTGGTGAGGAACATTTAACGCATTTTTCTCTGGATGCTATTTTAAAAAAAGACGGGAGTGCACAAGGGCACTTAGTCTATCGTTCAGAAGATTTAGATGTGTGGGGAGATATTGATTGCATCAATGTCCAGGGCGGTTTGGCAAAACTTAGCGGCGTTATAACTAAAGTTCGGGCAGATCAGGATTTGTCACTTTATTATTATGTTGGTGCCAGGTTTAGTTTCAATGTTGGTGACACTGGAGAAGGAGCTAATGCACCTCCGGATCGAACCAGCGGTATAAGTGCTTTATCGAATGGGCAAGATTGCACCAACATGCCTGGTCTTACAATTTACCCAATAACCAATGGCAACATCCAAATAAAACCATGATTTATACTGATGAGGATTCACAAAAGGTCATTATGAGTACAGTCATATATTGGTCCCCTGTTTTTAGCCAAGAAAATTGTTTTTAGAACAATCGACTCAGCATCCAAATGAAGCGATGCATGCCTGACCTTCGGTGTCTCCGCATTGGAGGTCTTTATAGGCATACTAAAGAAGGGTGTGAAGGAGTATGAGTAACCGAGCAATTTGTACATCTTATATAACCTGTATCTCATTATCAAAGAACCCTCAGTTGTGAGGGTTCTTTGATAATCATCTTACTGCCCTTTGGGACGGGGAGCCATATAAGGTTTGATCATTCCTACTTTACCCTGATCATCAAATCCAAATATGATAAAAAAGTCTCCGGACCGATCCGTTCCGTCTTTAAGGGTGGCCTGTCTGGTACCTTCTACTAACACGCCGGTTACATTTTTATCCGTGCTGTGTAGCGTTGCATAGTTAGAAATGGTATTTTTTATTGTAGAGGTATTATCCCTCATCTTTTGCCTTGCTTCCATCACCTGATCCTTTCCTTTTATCATCATTCCATTTTCAGGATTGTAAAAAACGATGCTATCGCTAAACCAATCAGCATGTGCATTGGGATGGTTCTCCTCCATATCCTTCATGATGGTTAAGGCGATATTCGCCAGCCTGGAGTTATCAACCGTTTTCCATTGCGATGAAAAAGTTGCCGAGTAAGGAGCTTTAACGTCCGGCATATTTTGGTTCATAGCTGCCGCGTTTTTTGCCTGCATATTATCTTCTTTGTGCTTTACTTTAGTCACTTGAGCATTTGCAGTAGCAGCCATAAAAAAAATAGCAGCAAATGAAAAAAGAAGCGGTTTCATGTTCATAACTTTTTAAAGTGAAGAAATATGATTTAACCGTAATCAGGGAAGTACAGCCGCGGATATAGATAGGGAGCTAATTGTATAGAAAAGGTATTAAATATATCCCTAACAGCCTATGACATTAATTAGGTTGTGTTGACAGTAGCCTTGACGTTTATGATAGCGGCAGCCAGGCAAAGAAAGCCAAGATAGCTAGTATCGGTTTTATCATAACGGGTAGCGATTCTTCTAAAGCCTTTGAGTTTGTGGACGTAGCGTTCAATGATGTTCCTCTTTGCATAAAGCTTCCCGTCAACCGAGCGCTGCACCCTTCGGTTACGTTTGGGTGGAATAACCGCCTTTGCACCCGCCAGTTCAGTGCGATGCATCACGGTATCGAAATCATAACCCCGATCTGCAATCACTACCTGTGGCTTTAGTCCAAGCAGTAAGGCCTCAGCCAAACTTACATCGGGCCCTTGCCCCTGGGAAAGCACCATGCGTTGCGCCCGGCCCTTGGCTTTGATGGCCAGGTGCACCTTAGAGGTGTGCCCACCCCGGCTCCGCCCGGTGGACTGCACCCCTTTTTTTAGGGGCTCCTGCGCCCTGCTGGTGGAGTCTTACGGTGGCGGAGTCCAGGAGCAGTTCTTTGAGATCGGCATCAGTACAGCGCTCAAAGACCTGCTGCCATACACCACCCGGCTCCAGCGGCGAAAGCGCTGGTATACCGTGTTCCACTTACCAATGCGGGAAGGCAGGTCCCGCCAGGGTGCTCCGCTTTTAGCCACCCAAACCAAAGCATCCACAAAGAGCCGCTTATCGCTGCTGGTGCCTTTGACTGGCAGCACACCCCTGATACTGCTCCAAAACTCATCCGACACACTGTACCTGCGCATACACAAAAGCTTTACAACAAAGCTCCTACTTTTAAACACAATCAAAGAACTTTACTGTCAACACAACCTAGTTCGGTGGTTTTCAATTATACTCAATGGGCCTTCCGGAGATTTTTTTATCGGTCAATTACACGTAGGAGCTATCTCATCAATTTCGATTTTGATGTACTGGGTGCCAATGACCGGCAACTTGCTTAAAATTTGAATGAAATTAAATCTATGGGCCTTTTAATAGGATAAAACACTTCTTATTCAAAGTCAATCCAGGATAAACTTTGCAATAATGGATAGCATCAACATAAGAACTATAGATAGTAAATAAATCTCCCACGAATTCAGATCGATTAAATTCCTATTTCTCATAATAAACGTGTTGTCATAAAAAATATACGAATACTGTAGACGCTTCAAATAGGATGAAAGGAAAAGAATTCAGCTGGTAATTTACAAATATTTAATAAAAAGTTCATATTCGCAAAGGCTCTTATTCCTTTCCTCTTTCCAATAAACAACTCCTTATCGAGCCCGACGCCTTATTGGTTCATTTTCTCTGTTTTTCGTATATGTTTATTCCTTGCCATTAACATTATTACAGCATTTGTGAGCCTTGACCTTACCTGCAACTTGCCACTACTGCGTTGGCTGTTTTTCGCAGCATGTATGTATCCTGCCACAACTTGAACACAAACCGGAGGTACTGGGCTTATCGCATAAGAAGGCCTATGGCTATTTTAATAAAGCACTTTCAGTCATAGCCCTTTTATCTCTACATCCTATAGCTTTTTAGAAGTACCAGGTTGAAAAGCGTAACATTGCTTCTGCCCAGGTGCTGCAATCATTCAAACCTGTTGTATTCAGGCGAAAACCTCCGCTTTGGCAGCTTCCCAGCCAATCATGGCTGTTTTTCTGGTGGTGCCCCAGTGGTAGCCGCCAATGGCGCCGGATGATTGAATAACCCGGTGACACGGGATGATAAAAGCTACAGGATTTTGACCAATAGCCGTACCCACGGCCCTTAACGCGCCAGGCTTACTGATTTTTTCGGCAATGCGGCGGTAGGTAGCTAAGCTGCCTGCCGGCACTTTCAGCAACGTTTCCCACACCTTTAGCTGAAAAGCAGTACCCTTCAGGTGCAGTTTGATCTGCTCGGGCTGGCTCCAGTCGTGCCTAAAAATATGCAGGGCATTTTGTTGTATTAAATCCGTCATTTGCCGGTATTGGGCATTGGGAAAATGCCGTTGCAGGTCCTGCAGTGCATTTTGCTCCTCATCTGCAAAGGCCATATAGCAAATGCCTTTGGCGGTTGAGGCTACGATTAAGTTTCCGAAAGGACTTTCTGCAAAACTATAGTTGATGAATAGGGCCGCTCCGCCATTTTTATACTCGCCGGGTGTCATGCCTTCAATGGTAATAAAGAGGTCGTGCAACCTTCCGGTGCCGGAAAGCCCCGCTTCAAAAGCGGCATCCATCAAAGTGGCTTTGGGGTCTTTTAAGATGCCCTTGGCATAATCCAGCGTTAGGTACTGCAAAAACTTTTTGGGACTTACACCTGCCCAGTCGGTAAACAGGCGTTGAAAATGGTAGGGACTCAGGTGCACTTTTTCTGCTACTGCATCCAGGTGGGGCTGGTCTTTAAAGTGCTGCCCGAGGTATTCAATGGCTTCCGCAATGCGGTTGAAGTTGAGGGTTTCCTGTGTGTCCATCTTATATGAATTTACAACTCAAAGGTACCCCCGCCACCAGGCAATGAAAACCCGAAACTTGCTGACTTGTGGGCATGGGTTTTTAAAATACTGGCAGCAATCAGTTGCTGATAGCAGCCTCCGGCAACTGCTTTAAAGCCCTATGTGGTTGACCGTTGGTGGTTGATTGTTGATAAAAGTTGACAGATGATAGTTGACAGAAAGAAAGTCTTTTAAAAACCCATGGTGACGGTTATCCAATCTGTGAAATCCTTTTAAAATCCGTGAAATCTGTGATTCAAAAACCCATATTGTTTGCGCAGGAGTGCAGGAAAGATTGGGTGAAAACAGTCTATGGTGCCGCTGTTGCGGCGTGCTATGATCTGGCTGAAGGCGGTTGTCGCTGAGATCCCTCTTTCGTTGGGATGACAAGGCAAGAAGCAACAGAAAAAACCGTCCAATTAAAAAGGCAACAACGAGAAGCATGTCACTGCTTTAAAACCCCATATCAACTTCTCAAACACTCAACTCTTCATTCACAAATAGGCATCCATTTACAACCTCTGCTATCAGGCCGGCAGCGCCTCCCTGAAGGAGAAAAGTTGTACCTTTCTTTAGCCAGCGGAATGGCAACTTATGCTTTAATTGTTGATATGGACCCCGCTAACCCGGCCGCACTACAAGAAGCTCCTTTAGCTATGAGTCCTGAAGCGTTTGCTGAAGCAGGACACCAACTGGTGGACAGGATTGCCGCTTTTTTGCACGATTTGCCGCACATGCCCGTTACTACCGGAGAACCGCCGTCAAAAATCCGATCCATTCTGGGCCATGCTCCGCTGCCTCTTAACGGAACGCCGACCCATACGCTGATAGAAGAAGCCGCAGCCCTTTTGTTCAACCATTCGCTGTTTAACGGCCATCCCAGCTTTTGGGGTTATATTACTTCATCTGCTACGCCCATCGGTGCGTTGGCCGACCTGCTGGCCGCGGCGGTCAATCCCAATGTTGGGGCCTATACCCTGTCGCCCATGGCTACTGAAATAGAGCGGCAGACCATTCAATGGCTGGCAGAGTGGGTTGGCTTTCCCGCAGGCAGCAGCGGCTTGTTTGTGAGCGGCGGCAACATGGCCAACTTTGTTGGTTTTCTGGCTGCCCGCAGGGCGAAAGCAGGCTGGGATATACGGCAGGAAGGCTTCAGTGGATGGAAAGAGTTTTCAGAAGCCGATGGCGGTAAAGGAAAGGAGCGGGAAAAGGGCCGCCGGCCGCACCAGCCGTTATTGATTTACTGCTCCCGGGGAACGCATACCTGGATACAAAAAGCGGCTGACTTATTTGGGTTGGGTACCAATGCGATCCGGTGGGTCGACATGAACCGATTGCAGCAGATGGACGTGACCAGGCTGGAGCAGCAGATAACCGCAGACCTGCAAAAAGGTTATGCCCCTTTTTTGGTAGTGGGTACTGCGGGATCGGTCAGTACGGGTGCGGTAGACCCCCTGGCTGAAATTGCTAACATCTGCCAGCAGTACAACCTGTGGTTTCATATAGATGGCGCTTATGGTGCGCCGGCTGCCTTATTGCCGGACTATGCCGAAACTTTCAAAGGATTGAGCAGCGCCGATTCTATCGCCATTGATCCGCACAAATGGTTGTACAGCCCACTGGAGGCCGGTTGCATCTTGGTGCGCCAGGCGCAATTTCTTACCGATACCTTCAGCTTTCATCCGGAGTATTACAATTTTGAGGGTGATGCGGCTGATCCGGGTATCAATTATTACGATTACGGCTTACAAAACTCAAGGGGCTTTCGTGCCTTAAAAGTGTGGCTGGGCATCCGGCAGGCCGGCCGAAAGGGGTATGAAAACATGATTCGGGCCGATATTGCGTTAGCCCAAAAGCTGTTTCAACTAGTAGCCCAACAGGAGGCGCTGCAGCCCGTATCGCAGCATCTTAGCATCACTACCTTCCGATATATACCTATCGAACTGGCGGCAGAACCGGTGGGTAACGAAGCCTATTTAAATACATTGAATGAGCAGTTGCTGAATGTTTTGCAAACCGGCGGAAAAGTTTTTTTGTCCAATGCGATTGTTGATAAAATGTATTGTTTGCGGGTTTGCATTGTTAACTTCAGAACCACCTACGCCCACCTGGAAGCCTTGGTAACCGAAGTACTGCAGGAAGGGAAAAAACTACATGCACAATTGCGGATGCAACAGAAAGCTTGATTCAAAGCCGCAACCAATAGGGGGTTTGAATCAAGTGGGATCACGGATTTCGCGGATTTGAAAAAGGATTGCACAGATTGGATAACCGTCACTATGGGTTTTTAAAAGTCTTTTTGTTCACGAACAACGATCAACACTCAACACACCAGCATGGGTTTTTGAAAGAATCTCTTTCCTGCGGTCAACCGCCAACGGTCAACCATCAACTCTCTGCTGTCAACTGTCATCCGTCAACTCTCTTACTGTGCGGCTGCCATTCCGCCATCTACCCGTCAATCTATAGGTTTCTAAAAAGAAAAACCCGGGATCAAATACCCAGGTTTGTTCATTTAATGGTAGCTGTTCCTGTTAGCTGGTGTAGGAAAAATGATTGATCAAATACATTAAAAAGAAAATCATTAAAAGGCCTACGCTAATAATGGAGTAGGTTACCAGCATTCTGCGTTTTCTAAAACGGTAAGATTGACTTGATACTTTCATAACGACTTTTTTGGCGGTTTTTGTGGCTAGACATAGAGTAACGTTATGTGATATCAATAGGATAACGCGCTTGAAAGTTTAAGATAATAAGTGCAATTGAAAAGTGCAAGGCGGTTCGGTCAAATTACAAAAAAAGTCGATAAGTAAGGAAATGTTGCCGGCGAATTAATATATAGAATAATTATATAACATTTTGTTTTCTAATGACCTTGAGTTCAAAAGCGGATATTCAACAAATGATATCAGAATATTAATAGTAAATAAAGGTCAATTGATAAAGGAATGACTTAGCGGCATTAAATTTGCTAAGCAAGGCCACATTAATTCTTCAATATGCTGCCGTTCCTTTTTTCCAGAGCTGTTTTCAAGGTTGTAAAAAGAAAACCTTTAAAGTGGAAGTTAAACCAAAAATTTCCCGGTATTTTTTTCTTTCCTCATATGAAGCTGGAAGAATACCTGCTTTTTAAAGAGCTGTGCAGGAATAAAAAAGTTTTTCTGGAATACGGTTCTGGCGGCTCCACCATTCAATTACTGAAAGGCGGCAAAAAAGTTTTTTCCGTTGAATCCAATCCCGGCTTTTACCACTACATGAATGGGATCGGACTAGTGCAAAGGGCAAGCGGGCATTCGCTTACTTATAAGCTGGTGGATTTAGGTGATACCGATCAATGGGGCATTCCGCTGACTACTGAAAAAGAAGAAAACTGGTCGCGGTACTACGAGGAAGCCTGGAATGATATCGAGGCCCAAAATGAAAAAGTAGACGTGGTGTTTATTGATGGCCGGTTCCGGGTGTGCTGCTGTCTTTATTCCGTGCTAAAAGTGGTGGAGCAGGGCTGGCAGGATACCCTTTTTATTATTCATGACTTTTGGCATCGCAAGCATTACCATGTTGTTTTACAGTTTCTGCAGGAGCACAAGTCTGCTGCGTCGCTGGGGGCTTTCACCCTTAAAAAAGGCATTGATGTAGCAGAAGTTAAAAACCTCATAGAAGCCTATGCCGCTGAAAAAGTCTGATCACCACATCCTGGGTCAGCAGGCTATTGTTCGCTGCGGCCTTATCCAGTCAGGAAGTGCAAAGTGTCAGGACCAGCATGCTGCCACAGGACCGGTGCATGCCAGATTACCGGAACGATTTTTGAACAGGAAAAGAAGCATGAACTTTTTAAATTGAATGCTGCCTGCATAACCAGGTTTTGCAGGCGGTCTTCCACTTTTGATCCTTCCCCTTCTTTCTTTTTTACCATATGCGGCGCAGCTGGCGGCAGGCCCGAAATCAAATTCATAGGAAAGTCAACCGTATTAATACGTAGCAATTACAGGGGTTTACCGTAATGGTGCCGGTAGCCTTATTGCTTACCTTGCTGCTATAAGCGTTTTATGAAAGTTGTAATGAGCAAACAAGCTGTTGATTTATGGGAAGCCTGGGTAGACCTCCAATGCGTGGATGGTTCCAGCAAAGGAACCTTGTTTATTTGGGGCGAAATCTACATTGGCAATAGCAGTACGGTCCCCTTCCTGGTTAAAAAAAAGGTGCAGGAGGCCGATCCTTCCTGTTTGTACCTGGACCTTTTCCCTTACAATATGGCGGAAGGCGGGCGCATTGCCGAAGTAAGGTATTCCGAGCCTTTAACTGATATTAATAAGTATGAGACCATCCGCATTTGTCTGGGCGAGGATGTGCTGGTAGAGATAACGGATATTGAAATCATTGGCTAAATAATCGATTCGTAGGTTGTCTACGGCGGCCTGCCGGCAGATAACCTTTTATTAAAACCCGGTGCCCCTACACCTGGTAAATGTTGTGCTTGATGGCGTAAATAACCAGACCGGCAATGTTTTTGGCTTCTATTTTTTCCAGTATTTTTTCGCGGTAGCCCTCAATGGTACGGGTGCTCAAACCCAGTTCGGAAGCAATTTCCTTATTCGAAAGTTCTTTACAGATCAGCCGGATGATTTCAATTTCCTTTTCGTTGAAAGAAGGTTTTTTGATGCTTTTATAAGGGTTGAACCGGCTTTTGGCAATCATCTGCGCCAGCTTGTTGGAAGTGCTGTTGCAGTAATAAGTTTCCTGCTTGTACACGGCCTTTACCGCCTGCACCACTTCGGCCTTGTTGGTGTTTTTCAGCAGGTAACCTTTGGCGCCGGCTTCCAGCATGTCAATCACCAGGTTTTCTTCGTCAAACATGGTCAGGGCAATGATCTCAATATGGGGGAGATCCTTTTTTATTTGCTTGGTGGCTTCTATGCCATCCAGCTGGGGCATTTTAACATCGGTGATCACCACATCCGGCTGGTGTTCTTTGGCCAGCTCTATCAGCTCTTTGCCGTTTTCGGCTTCCGCCACAATCTCTACCTCGGTCTGCTTTTTCAGCATGACCTTGAAGCCATCCCTGAAAATTTCATGGTCATCTGCAATAATCACTCTGATGGGTACATACATAGCCTTAATCGTTTACAGGTATTTCAAATATGTAACTGGTGCCTTTTAAGGGCCTGGATTCAATGGCAACCGTGCCGCCCATGATTTCGGCCCGGCTCTTCAGGTTGCGCAGCCCCAGGCCGCTGTTTTCTTTAGACTTGTTGCTGTAGTCAAAGCCGATGCCGTTGTCGCGGGTCATCAGCACAATCTTATTGGCCTTCAAAGAAAGATCTACAATCAATTGGGTGGCTTTGGCGTGTTTGATCGTATTGTGTGTTACCTCCTGCACAATGCGGTAAATATTAATGCTTTTTTCCTGCGGCAGGTCGGGCAGCTGCGCCGGGTTAAAGACAATATCCAGCGACGAGCGGGCAATGTTGTTAAAAAACTCATGCAGGGCCGTTACGAGGCCTTTGCGCAACAGGGCACTGGGCATCAGGTTGCCGGCAATTTCCCGCAGCCGGGTAATGAGGTCGTCAATGTGATTGCTGGCTTTTTCCAGCTGGTACTGGTCTTCTTCATCCGTGGTGTCTACGCTGTTGATCTTGAACTTGATGGCCGAAAGCAGCGGTCCCAGCTCGTCGTGCAGGTCGGCTGCCATGCGGGTGCGTTCTTTTTCCAGCGTGGTAATTTCGGCCAGGATGTTAAGGCGGTGCAGTTCCAGGTTGCGGCGTTGCTGGCGAATAATGGAGATAATAAAATAAGCAATGATGATCCCCAGTACAACTACGGTAATTATGATGGCATTATAAATATTTGTTTCCTGGGGACCCATAAGGCAGCTAAGGCGTAAATTAAATTGCAAAATAAATTAATCAACTTCAAAATGCTATACACATTGGACCTGAATTCTTTGCTGCCGTTCAAACCATACACCCAGAATATTTCTACCAGTATTTTATAGGTAAAAAAGATAATAAAGCCAATGCAGATCAAAAAGGCCGCATTTTTCAGCAGGCTCCTGCTTTCGTTTACAATCAGCGAGTTGATCATGTTGATGCTCATCAGCACCACCACAAACGAGTAAAAAATCCGGAAGTAAGACGAGACGGCAGTGATCTTATAAATGATCAGGGTCTCCACCGTCCAGACGGTGCCGAAAGCCACCAGCAGGATGGGAAACAGTTTTTTCTGATCCTTAAAAAGGCCCCAGCGTTGAAACTGCCATGCAATAAGGCAGGACTCCAGCAGAACATAAATGTTATTGTTGATCGCCGTATTCCGGATGATTTTGCCCGTAATGGTGCTGACCACTTCGTTAGTAAGCCCGAGCCATAAAAACAGGAGGAACGGCAAAAACACCATACTGGTTTTTTTGAACCGGATCAGCCCGATAATAGCGGCAATGGCCAGCAGCGAATAACTTAAAATACTAGAAGTGTAAAAATTCAAAAGGCTATAGGCGTACGGGCTCATTTACAGGGTGTTGAAGTCGTAGCTGTTGAGGGTGGAAGTGGGCGGGCAAACATCGGGGCAGCGTTGGCCTTCTTCCAGGATTACACCGGCACCATTCAAAGATTTTTGATTGATGTCGGGCAAAATGTCTTCGCCCTTTTCATTAACACCTACTGCAATCATTTTTACCAGCTTTTCTTCGTCCATACCCAGGTAAATGCGCACCTTTACACAGCCGGGTTGTTTTAGTAAAGCGGCAAAGGCTTCGGCCTCAAAAGTTTCGCAGGTCGGCAGCGTTTTTTTACCCTTGTACTCGTCTTTTACTACTCTTTCTCTTTCTTTTTTAAAGTGGCCGATCATTTTTTGGGCCACATCCAGCGGAATGGAATGTTTCATTGTTTTGGTTGCTTTTTTTTGATAAAACCGCGGCAAAATGAAGTTTTTTTTAGAAAACACCAACCGTATTTATACGTATAGTATACAGGTGTAACCACGCTTGACCCCTGGGGCCGTCATTTTGCAGATTTGCAATAAAGATATTGGTTCATGACGGTTGAAACAATTACAAAAAACTGGAGCGAGTACGACCGGAAAAAAAAGTCGCAGCAGCTCGATAGCACCCGCTTTGATTTTAATGCCGAATGGGAAGTCTCGTACTTGTCCGGTAAGATCAGTAGTATTTACCCCTTTATACCCGAAGACCTGATCAAAGACTGCATCCGGCAGTGTGCGCAGCGCCAGGCCACGCCCTGCAGCCGGCAGGCATTTACCGAAGATGTTTTAAGAAGACTGGGCATCCCCTTGTAAGGTCGCAACCAAAACTAACTTTTCTTTACCCGGTCTTCTTAAAACCATTTTTGGAACGCTTGTAAAATGCAAAATGTAAAATGTAAAATGGGGAAGTTCCTGCCTTTCGCCTTTTTCCCCTTTTACATTTTTTAATTTCCCTATGGGTTTTTGAAGAAGTCAGGTCTGTGCCAAAAAAAGTTGTTGCTGAATTTAGAAGGAACTTTATCTTTGCAGCAGTTCTTTAAAGCGTTACTTATCAAGAAAGGCAGAGGGATATGGCCCGATGAAGCCTTGACAACCTGTTTTGCAAGCCGCAAAATAAGGTGCCAACTCCATCACGTCGGATCGATGTGACAGATAAGTCAGAATCAAAGCTTCTACATTTAATAACCTTATATACGGCAAGCTCTTCTGATTTATCGGAAGAGCTTTTTTTATGTCCTTTAGGGTCGTAAAGCTTACACATGGCCTGGCACTTCCTCCTTTCAGTATAAGGTTTTAAAGAAAATTTTTAAAAACGCTCATTAATCTGTTAAAGCATGATCAACACTACAACTGGTACCAAATTGCCGGCCATTAAAACACAAAAAGCCGCAGTTGACACAGAAAATCATTTGGAAAGCTTGTATGTCCTATTTAAATTGTAGACTTTAACTGTGGCCAACCAGCTTAAAATCCAGCACCGGTTTATGGAAGGTCATACCCTTGCAGACCTGATACAAAGGAGTGAATCCTGCCCGTTAACTGCTAACCTGTTGCCAGCGTTTTTAACTTTTTTGATTTTAAATCACTTTATATGAGCAACTTACGTTTTGAAACCTTACAGCTGCATGCCGGCCAGCAAATTGATCCTACCACCAATTCAAGGGCGGTGCCGATCTACCAGACCACTTCCTATGGATTCAACAGTGCAGAACACGCTGCCAACCTGTTTGGCTTAAGAGAGTTCGGCAACATTTACACCCGTATCATGAACCCCACTACGGATGTTTTTGAAAAACGTATGGCCGCACTGGAAGGGGGCGTGGCCGCCATTGCTACCGGCTCCGGTCAGGCAGCCCAGTTCCTGGCGCTCAACAATATTTTAAAGGCAGGCGATAACTTTGTTACCACCTCTTACTTATACGGCGGTACCTACAACCAGTTCAAGGTATCGTTCAAGCGGCTGGGCATTGATGCCCGCTTTGCCAACGGCGATGACGTGGAAAGCTTTGTGCCCTTGATCGATCAAAATACAAAAGCCATTTTTCTGGAAACCATCGGCAACCCCCGACTCAACATTCCCGATTTTCAAAAGTTTGCCGACCTGGCCCGCGAGTACGACCTGCCCCTGATTGTAGATAATACATTCGGTGCCGGTGGTTACCTGTTCCGGCCCATTGAGTGGGGCGCCAACATTGTGGTGGAAAGCGCCACCAAATGGATTGGCGGCCACGGTACCACCATCGGCGGTGTGGTGATAGACGGCGGCAATTACAACTGGGGCAACGGTAAGTTTCCGCAGTTTACCGAGCCTTCCGAAGGCTACCACGGGCTCAAGTTCTGGGACGTATTTGGCGAAGGCAACCCGCTGGGGCTGCCCAACATTGCATTTGCTATCCGGGCACGGGTAGAGGGCCTGCGTGACTTTGGTACCAGCCAGTCGCCCTTTAATTCGTTTTTGCTGTTGCAGGGACTGGAAACCCTGTCGCTGCGCGTAGAGCGCCACGTAGAAAACGCTTTAAGCCTGGCCCGCTGGCTGGAGCAGCACCCGCAGGTGGAGTTTGTTGAGTATCCGGGTTTGGAAAGCAGCCCTTATTACCAACTGGCCAAGAAATACCTGCCCAACGGCTTTGGCGGTATCTTAAACTTTGGAATAAAAGGCGGTAAAGAAAAGGCCAGCCAGTTTATTGACAACCTGCAGCTGATCAGCCACCTGGCCAACGTGGGCGATGCCAAAACACTGGCCATTCACCCGGCTTCTACCACGCACGAGCAGCTGAGCGAAGCCGAACAAAAAGCGGCCGGCGTAGCACCCAACAGCATCCGGATCAGTGTAGGTATCGAGCACCTGGAAGACATCAAGGCCGACCTGGAGCAGGCGTTTTCCAAAGTGTTTGCTTCGGAGACTGTATAAATTTTTCTGTATTGAATAGCGTTTGAACTGTAGTTTTTAAAATCCTCAAGGGCAAAGGCGTTACCGGAAGTTTTCCGCAGCGTCTTTGCCCCCATGAATTATGCAAAAAGTCTTTACCCATACGGAGCCATTTGAATTGGAATCGGGGCGGCAGTTGTCGCAGTTTCATTTAGCTTATACTACGCTGGGCCAGCTCAATGCAGAGCGGGACAACGTCGTATGGGTTTTTCATGCCTTAACGGCCAACAGCGATCCCTCCGACTGGTGGAGTGGCCTGGTAGGCGCCGGCAAGTTGTTTGACCCGGCTGACTATTTTATTGTGTGTGTAAACATGCCCGGCAGTTGCTACGGCAGTATCTCGCCGCTGGATGCAGACCCGCAAACCGGCGAGCCTTATTACCATCACTTTCCTATGTTTACCACCCGTGATATGATCCGGGCTTACCAGCACTTAAGGGCTTTTATGCAGATCCAAAAAATTAAACTGGGACTGGGTGGCTCCATGGGCGGACAGCAACTGGTGGAATGGGCCATTGAAGAACCGGAGCTGTTTGAATATATTTTACCCATTGCTACCAATGCGCAGCACTCACCCTGGGGTATTGCCTTCAATGCCACGCAGCGCTTTTGTATCGAGCAGGACCCTACATGGGGTTTTAAAGAAGTTGCCGCCGGCCTGCAGGGCATGAAAACGGCCCGGGCCGTAGCGTTGCTGTCGTACCGTAATTATTATACCTACACGGCGGCGCAGCAGGGTGTCAGCACGCTGGTGCCAGCCACCAGCATCGACAAGCAGGTGTTTAAGGCAGAAACCTACCAGCAGTACCAGGGCGAAAAACTGGCCAGGCGCTTTAATGCCTTCAGCTATTATTTTTTAAGCAAGTCCATGGACTCGCACGACGTAGGCCGGGGACGTATTTCGTGTGAGCAGGCCCTGAAAAAGATCAAAGCCAAAACCCTGGTGATTGGGATAGAATCCGACCTGCTGTTCCCGGTATCCGAGCAGGCGTTTTTGGCCGAACACATTCCAGGGGCGGAGCTGGCCGTTATCGACTCCTATTATGGCCATGATGGCTTTTTGCTGGAGTTTGAAAAAATCAGTGCATTAATTAAAATTTTATTCAATAAACCCAAAGATGTTAGCAGCAGGCAAGCGGCTGTTGTGAGCAATCCATAAAAAATCTCGAAACAATGAATCGTTTAAAAATAGGCTTATTTGGATTTGGCGTAGTGGGCGAAGGTATTTACCAGGTGTTGCAGCAAACCCCTTCCCTGCAGGTAACCATCGAAAAAATTTGTATCAAAGACCCGCATAAAAAAAGGGCGGCTGAAGCACACCTGTTTACCACCGATTACGAGGCGATTTTGAACAATCCGGACATCAACCTGATCGTGGAGTTGATCAACGATGCGGACGAGGCGTACAAGATTGTAACCACGGCATTGAAAAACGGCAAGTCCGTGGTCAGCGCCAACAAAAAACTCATTGCGGAACACCTGCCGGAGCTGCTGGAGCTGCAGCGGCAGTACAACACTTCGTTTTTGTACGAGGCGGCGGTGTGTGGTAGTATTCCCATTATTCGCAACCTGGAGGAGTATTACGACAACGACCTACTGCAAAGCATTTGCGGTATTGTCAACGGCTCTACCAACTACATATTGACCAAAATTCTGGGTGAGCGCCTGGATTACAACAATGCCCTGCAGCAGGCACAGCAGCTGGGTTTTGCCGAAACCGATCCCACCCTGGATGTAAAAGGCATTGATGCGGTCAACAAGCTGACGATTTTGCTGACCCATGCCTACGGCATTGTTTCCCATCCCAAAGAGCTGCTGCACGTAGGCATTGACCAGATCCATGCCTATGACGCCAAGATTGCCGAAGAGCGGGAGTACCAGATCAAACTGGCGGCCCAGGCCCGCAAATTAAAAAATGGTAAAGTAGCCGCCTTTGTGCTGCCGCAGTTTGTAAAAGACGACAGCCAGCTGTACAACGTTAAAAACGAATACAACGGCGTGGTGATCCAAAGCTCGTTTGCCGATAAGCAGTTTTTGTATGGCAAAGGTGCGGGTCGTTATCCTACGGCTTCTGCCGTGCTGAGCGATATATCGGCCCTGCGCTATGATTACCGCTACGAGTACCGCAAGTCCAAAACCGCCCCCGCTGAACTCACCAACGACTTTTACCTGCGCCTGTATACTTCTTTTGATGTGTGGAACGAAATAGAGTTGAAAGATTTTGAGTGGGTGGAAGAATTTTTCTGCCATGAAAAACGGCAGTACCTCATCGGCGTCATTCATTTTGACAAGCTGAAAAACGCACCCTGGCTGCACCACGAAGGCGTATCTATTATTGTGTGTCCGGATGGCGTGATCGAAGATATTAGCGCAAGGGAAATCAAAAAGAAAAGCCTGGAACTGGCGGGATCGCACTTTGAAGAAAAAACAGCCGATACCATCAACAACCTGCCCAAAGAATTACTGGCGGTTGGGTAAACCAAAAGGGTGCAGGGTTGTTTTGTTCATCTTTTGATGAAGCAGTGTATTTGGGCTAATTTTAAGCCTCATTCATTCACCCAAAATCAATAATTATGATACGTAACGCAACCGCTGTTTGGAATGGTTCCGGAAAAGAAGGTTCAGGAAAGCTGACAACGCAAAGCAAGGCCATCGATGAGCTATCGTACAACTTTAGAAAGCGGTTTGAAGACGAGCCGGGCACCAACCCCGAAGAGCTGATAGCGGCCGCCCATGCGGGTTGTTTTGCCATGAAGCTAAGCTTTGTGCTGGGCGAGGCGGGCTTTACCCCCGACAGCCTGCAAACCCGTTGCGAAATTACTTTTGAAAATGGTGCCGTTACCAAGTCGCACCTGGTGGTAGAAGGTAAAGTACCCGGTATAGACGAGCAAAAGTTTCAGGAGGCGGTAAAGAATGCAGAGCAAAATTGCCCCATTTCTAAATTGCTGCAGCCGGGTTTGTCTATTTCATCAGAGGCAAAACTGGTACAATAAACCAATTTTCTATACTGTATGCATGCACCGGCCATGGCCGGTGCATTTTTATTTATAACCGATCCTCTGCAGGGCTAAACGCGGATAGGCTGGCGAAAGTTATAAGCTGTTCCCTATAAAGAAAGCTTATGGAAGAGGTTGGCGGGTTGGGTAATATCTCAAAAAAACAGCTGGTTACGGCATAGTTTTTCGGGTAGGTTAAGTGCGGGTATTCTTAACCATAAAAATAAAGCTATGGCAGATAAACAAACCGGAACCGGGGCCAGAGGCAGTAACGAGAAAAAGCCAAGCCAGGGCAGAAGTAAACAGGTTGCCAATCCTGTATTTGCAAAAAACAGGTCAAAGCAAAAAAAAGGTGATTAACCGAAGTACCCAAGGGGTGATCGATCCCCTGCGTGGACCTAGGGAAAGTGATTAATGCTAAACTTTTTATTAACTAAAAAATCATTATGAGGAGTGATCAGAACCGGCGGGAAAGCAGTGGCCGCAGTATGGATGAAAATCGAAGGGATTCGGGCAACAGCGTGAGCCAGGATACTTCAGGTAGCGAGAAACCTTTTCCGCAAAGGCAAAGAAAAAGTGGCGGCAATCAGCCGGGCAGTGACAGGGGCACAGATAATAACCGGGAAGAGCGACAGAAAAATAGTCGGGGAGGTGCCTAAGGAGCTGCTGACTATTTATTGTTAACTTAAAATAATGCATTATGAAAGAAAATCGAAAAAGTGTAAAGAACGAGCAGTTGCGCGATCAGACAATGGATGAGACTAACAGAAATACACAAGGGGAAGATGCTATACAAAATACAAGCAACTCCAGGGAAGGCAGTGGCACAAGTCATGGCCCTGATGCAAGAGAAGATCAAACCCGCCATGTAACAGACAAGGTAAAGGAAGATACTTCTGGTACTCTTAGCGGTGGCACCGTTGATATGGGCCCCAATTCCCTGACCGGGTCTAAGAACAGAAACTCACGGGCAGGAACCGGTTCTGGTTTGAATACCAAGCGCAATGTGACCGGCAGCGACTTTGATGGTCAGAACAAACCCATTTAAGCGTCAGCAGCTAGAGAGGTTTAGCTGGTTTTACATCCTTACATGATGGCTGCAAAGCTGATCCTGTAAGGATTTTTTGTGCCATGCCTGAAATGTTGACTTACTTCTACAACCCCTTCTGTCAACCCATGGTCCTGATGTTGTTTCAAAAAAAGGTTTTTAAACTTACAACTGTACCATTAATGGTTGGGCATGAAGTTTTTAGTAGCCTTACTGCTCTTATTATTTTTTGACTATAAAAACTACAGTTATGGCAGAAAACAGAAATCAAGATCAAAACAGATCCAACATGGATCAGAACAGAAACATGGACCAGGACAGATCCAATGTGAGCAACCAGGGTGGTTCAAGTAGCCAGGGTGGTTCTCAATCCGGCATGGGTGGCCAGGGTGGCTCTCAGCGTGGTTCTGAAGGCATGGGTGGCCAAAGCCAGGGTACCAGTGGTGGTATGGGCGGCAGCCAGTCGGGCACGGGCCAGCAGGGCGGCATGGGCGGTTCTCAGCCATTAGAAGGTGGCGATTCTGGCCGTGGCGGTAGTGTAGGTACCGGCAATACAGGCCGCAGTGGTGACGAGTCTGGCCGCGACATGGGCAACCAGGGCGGTATGGGCGGCTCCCGCAGCGGTGAAGGCGGTATGTAATTTTAGTTAACGATTGAAACCAACTGCCCGTTGGTTTTTGCTTTAAAAAAGCTAGTTAAGCCCTGTAGCAGTATACAGGGCTTAATAATTGATAAAGGTTTTTAAAACAATAAGGTATGAAAAACGATAAAGAAAAAAACGACCGGCCGACGGCTTACCCCAAGCCAACCGAAACCGATGTGCAGTTAAAAAACCAGGATGAATACACCGAGCGGCAAAGCGACCGTCACAGCGAAGACCTGCCGGCACAGGGCGGTACCGGTAAGGACAGTGTACGGGAAGGGGACCCTGGTTACCGCAACACCCAATCAAGCGAAGAACTGCCTTAGAAATACTTATCGAAAATAGCCGCTCCGGGGAGCGGCTATTTTTTATTTGCAGTAAATCTTTTCTACAGCGGCTTTATATTTTTCCATGATCACCTTGCGCTTGAGTTTTAGCGTCGGGGTCAACTCTCCGCCATCTACCGACCACTCTGCCGGCAGCAGCTCAAACTTTTTAACCTGCTCTACCTGGTTAAAGTTTTTGTTCATGTCGTCCACTATTTCTTTGAAAAAGCTTTTTACTTTTTCGTTTTCAATAATGGATTCGTTGCTGGTAATGGTAATGCCTTCGTGCTTGCACCAGTCCCTAATTAACTTAAAGGCCGGCACAATAAGGGCGCCGGTAAACTTCTGGCCGGAGCCTACCACCATGATCTGCTCGATGTAAGGCGACTCCACCAGTTTGTTTTCAATGGGCTGCGGTGCTACGAATTTGCCACCTGAGGTTTTGAAGATTTCTTTTTTGCGGTCGGTAATTTTCAAAAATTTGCCGTCGATAATGGTGCCGATATCACCGGTGTACAGCCAGTTGTCAATCACGGTTTCTGCCGTCAGGTCGGGCCGCTTGTAATAACCCATCATCACGTTGGGACCTTTGCATAAAATTTCTCCGTCTTCTGCAATTTTTACTTCCACGCCGTCTATGACGGGGCCAACGGTTCCAAACATGCGGTTGTGCTGCTCTACGCGGTTAAAGCTGATAACCGGCGACGATTCTGTTTGACCGTAGCCTTCCAGTATCGGGACGCCGGCGGCTGTAAAAATGCGGATCAGTTTGACCTGGCAGGCGGCCGCACCGGTTACAATCCATTTGATGGAGCCGCCCAAAGCCTCGCGCCATTTACTAAAAATAAGTTTGTTGGCCAGCGCCAGCTGGGTGTTGTAGACAAAGCCTTTATTTTCTTTGATATCGTATTGCTCGGCCAGTTGTACCGCCCAAAAGAAAAGCTTTCTTTTCAGGCCGGTCAGTTCCTCGCCTTTGGCCATGATGCGTTCGTACACTTTTTCCAGCAGCCGCGGTACGGTGGTAAACATTTCCGGCTTTACCTCGCGAATGTTGTCGCCCAGTTTGTCCAGGCTTTCGGCATAATACACGGTGGCGCCGGCAAAGAGGTAAAAAAACGTAACGGTTCTTTCAAAAATGTGGTTGAGCGGCAAAAAGCTAATAACCCGGGTGCCGCCATCTATAGCAAAATGGGGTAAAATGCTCATCACGTTGCTCAGCACGTTGTGGTGCGACAGCATTACGCCTTTGGGCGTGCCGGTAGTGCCGGAGGTATAAATAATCGTAAACAGGTCTTCTGTATCAATTTTGGCAGCGGCCACTTCTATTTGCTGGTAGTGCTCCTGCTTGCCCAGGGCTAACAGTTCCTTCCAGTGCCGGCAGCCTTCAACCGGTTCAAAACTGAACACATCCAGCACGGAGGGGGTATTGGCCCGTACCGCCTGCACTTTCTGTAGCAGCTCGGCATCGTTTACCACTACATATTTTACCTTGGCATCGTTCAGTACAAACTCCAGGTCGGCCACATGTACGGTAGGATAAACCGGCACCAGCACCGCACCAATTTTTTGCACGGCCAGGTCCAGAAACACCCACTCCGGCCGGTTTTTGGCGATGATGGCAATTTTATTACGCCCCTCAACAGACATGTCTCCGGCGCTTACACCCAGCGCCAGCAGGCCGGCACAGAGCTGCTCCACTATGTCTTTTACTTCGGCGGTTGTATAGGGACGCCAGGCATCACCCTCTCTGCCAACAAGAAGTGCATTGGATGGGCCTTTTTCCATCAGTATATCCAGGCAATCAAATAACCGGTGTGGTGTGGTCATAAACAGTAATTTTCATACGCTGCAATCAGCTGTACAATTTAATAAATTTGGCATAGTTATGAAAATATGCCCTGCGAATATCGGTAAAACAAAAAAAGCTTCTGCCTGAAGCAGAAGCCTGTTTAAAACCGTATATGGGAATTTAAAGCTTTTGGTAGTACTGGCCGGTTGGGATTTTAAAAACCCTGCCCTTTTGAAAAGTGGCAAAACTGTTGTACGCCTCCGCGTGGTTTTTGGTCCAGCTGTCGTAGGCCGACAGGTTTTCCACGGTGCCAAACAGCCATTGGTTATACGCCTCAAACATGCCTTCCTTGATCAGTTGCTGTTGGTAGTCAAACAGGCGGAAAGGATATTTGGAGCCGTAATTGGCAAACCAGTCCAGTATAAAGCGGGTGCGAACCATGGTGAGGGTTTCTGTGGTCAGGCCGCGGTTGGCCAGGTTAGATTGCTTGCTCATGGTTTGCAGAAATGCCTTGGCAAAATCGCTTTTCATTTTGTCGCTGCCTTTGGTCATATCTGCTTCTGCAAACAGTTTTTCCTTGTAGCCTTCCAACAGTAGTTGTTTCATATTGGTAGCCCGCTCGGTCAGGTTTTCCATGTTCACAAAAATTTCGCCGTACAGCAGGCCCCATACCTTGTCTTTGGTGTAGTAGTAATACAAAGCTGCATTATAATAGTTGCCGGCATAAGAAGGGTCCACTTCTATTCCTTTTTCCCACTGCTCTATGGCCGAGTAGTTCTTGGCTGCCCACAACAGCTCGCCATACTCGCTGTACAAAGCACCGCTGTTGGGAAACTTTTTCAAAGCCCGCTTGTACATTTTGTCCGCTTCCTTTACTTCTTCCAGCGCTTTGTAAATGTTGCCCGCTATCTGGTACGATACTACGTCTACGTCATCGCGGTTCAGCAGCGGTTTAACGCCTTCCAGCGCTTTGGTGTAGTTTCTTTTGTAATAGTAAGCCAGCACCAGGTCTTTTTGCAGGTCCACATTGCCGGAATCGTCTTGCAGGGCCCGGTTCAGCACCATGATGGCATTGTCAAAGTCGCCCTGGCGCATAAAGCTGCGGGCGGTTTCCTGCAGGTTTTGTTCTTGTGCATGGGTCTGTAAAAGTGTACCTAAAAAAAAGATCAGTAACCAGCAAAATTGTTTCATGTACAATGTTTTGTTTTAAAATAGGCGCAACAAATTAAATTGAAAAACAGACGCTCCTGCATCCCGCCTAGAGAAAATAACAAATTCTTGACGGCTTAAATCAGGTGGGTCAGCAGCCCGTCGCGCAGCTTGGGTTCAAACCAGGTGCTCTTGGGTGGCATTACATTACCGCTGTCTGCAATATCAAAAAGCTGTTGAATGCTCACGGGGTGCAAACTGAATGCCACTTTCATTTCGCTGCTGTTCACCCGTTGCTCCAGCGCTTCCAGGCCCCGGATGCCACCTACAAAATCAACCCTGGTATCGGTACGCGGATCATGAATGCCGAGTAATTTGGATAAAACATTTTCCTGAAGGATGGTAACGTCCAAAACTCCAATGGGATCTGTTTTATAAGTGCCTTCTTTAGCGGTAAGTGTGTACCATTGCCCAGCCAGGTACATACCCAGTTGGTGCAGTTGAGCCGGCTTTACCGGTGTGCTGCTTTTTTCAACCGTAAAATCTGCTTCCAGTTTTTGCAAAAAGGCTTCGTCCGACAAGCCGTTCAGGTCTTTGGCCACGCGGTTGTAATCCAGAATAGCCAGCTGGTTGGCCGGGAAAATGGTGGTCAGAAAATACTGCGCATCGTTGCCATCCAGCACCTGGCTGACTTTAGCGGCAGAAGCTGCCCGGTGGTGACCGTCGGCAATATAAGTGGCTGGTATTTTTTCTTTGAACAGGTGCGTAATGGCATCGATCGTGGCAGGTGCACTCACCACCCACACGGTATGCTGCACGCCATCAGGGGCGGTAAAATTGTACTCGGCAATATTGTGCTGCTTCCAGTGTTCAAAAATATCGTCCAGTTCTTTGATCTCTTTGCAGGCTAAAAATACGTTGCCAGTTTGTGCCCGTATGGTGCGCATATGATCAATG
>JAEWAC010000417.1 GCA_023391895.1 Bacteroidota bacterium | reverse complement strand
TAATAGAGCAGTTCAGTATTGAGGTCGTGAATGGTAAATGGTCTATACCTTATCAACATCCGGACTGCTTTCTTGAAAACGGTATTACGCATGTCTTTTCTATCAATTAGAGTGTTTCTATTGGGAGTCAGGTAAATCATTGGTACTGCTGTAATGGGGAATCAAACAAGTGGATTAATGGGGCAAACTATGGGTTTTTTAAAATGCCATTACTTGTATTAGTCATTTATATTTTATTCCATTTAATAAAAAGCTGTAAAAGGTGTTTGAAGATTTAAAAGATGTATTGGATACCCTTAAGTCCACTCAAGCTGGAAGTGAAAGTGATCAATGTGGTCCGCTCCGTTTCTAACTGGATAAAACAAAGCCAGCAATGAGGTAAGATCCATTCTTGCCCATCTGCCTTCAAAAAGGACATTCTTTTTGCAGCCAATCAATCTACAGGTGGTATTCCTCTTGCAGCAGTTTAATTAATCGCGTAGCATCTCTTTTCAGCCGGGGTAGTTCACTGGTGATTCTGATATTCAGCATAAAGCGTGCTTTTAGATAGCTGTTTAAAAATACTTTCAATTCCCTTGCATCTTTTGTAAGTAAGGTGCGTTCCGGTGGTACATTATAATTGGGCATTATAACTACGGAATCTTTTTCCCGGTATAAGACACCCTGGAAACCTGCCGGATAGTTGAAATCGATAATTGTGTTAGCGTGCTCCGAAGCTTTGGTAATGATAGCCATGTCCAGGTGATAGTCTTCATCCATGTGCCGGGTAAACGCATCATAGGAAGCAATTTTGTTTACTAAACTATCATTTCTAAAGTAGCGTAAAGAACCGGAACCCTTGATTTGGTCAATGGTGGTTCTGCGCCACGTATAGGGACGTACTCTCTGCAGGCGGTTGGCAAAAAAATACAGGTCAAGATTTGTGAGAGAAGGCAAGTTCCTGGTGGTCATGAAGGATGCAAGCGAGTCCACCCGCTGGTTGAAGCCTTGCATTTCCCCGATAATTCGGTTCACCATAATCGTATCGCTTTGCAAATCATGCACAAGCGAGTTGGCGTATTCCTTAACCCGGTGCTGCTCTACATAATGCTCCCGCAGGTTCTCTGCCATAAAGCCAGCAGTTACCGCTAAAAACAGCATGGTGAATTCCCAAAAGTAATGGGTCCATTTTTGCCGGGGCGTGTGGGTGTGGTGGTGAACTTCCATTGGTGGTGGTTCAGGTTGTGGTTCGGTAATGGCTGTTGCAGAAAGGGGTGGGGTAGCCTGGTCTTCAGTTGTCTTTTCAGGGGCGGGGGCAGCGGCTTGAGGGTGGTTATCTGGTGCCGAAGTAGCGTCAGGTGAAGGCGGTTGCCTGGCAAACCCGTCTTCGTCATGGTGTTTTTCTTGAGGATGGAGCTCTGAGTCCATCAGTATACATAATTATTTTAAATATATGAAAAGCCTGCTGCAAATCCAAGCACCAAAATGTCATCAGGTTTTCATACTCAATTGGGTCGGTAGGATACTAGAATATATTAAAAATATTTATTAACTTATATGTACATTAAACTAACCTGGTTATGAAAATACACCAATTACTCCTGCTCCTGTTATTGGGTGGTTCACTGCAACCAGCAGCTCAATCAACAGCTTATTCCCATGCGTCCGCTCTGGTAGGCACCTGGAAGTATACTACCGATTCCTTAGAAGAAATCAAAATCATCTCGCCCACCCATGTTTTCTTTTACACCCGCAATACCAAAGGGGATACGCTGGCCCATACGGGTGCCGGTACGTACACCACCAATGGCAATAAGTATGTGGAATATATGCAATATGGCAATTTTGAAACAAAAGGTTTAAAAGCTGAATATAATTACGAGGTAGGGGAGGATCAGTTTAGGCAGTACGGTGTGTTGACCCTTGGTGACGGAACCAGCTATGACATCAATGAAACCTATACCAGGGTAAAAGCAGACCAGGAATACAACGGGGCTCATGTTGGTACCTGGAACCAGTTATCTTCTTCCTTTACTACGGAAGATGGCACCAAGGGGTCGCATACCAATGCCACTCACATCCGCTACCAGATTATCACTCCCACCCATTGGATGCGCATCAGCATGGCCAATGGCCAGTTTGAAAATGCTTTTGGTGGTATCTATACCATGGAGGGTGATAAAATAAGCTCAACGGTTGATTTTGGTTCAATGCCTGGCATTAAAGGAACAACGGTGGAAATAACACAGCGCATAGACGGTAATAAAATGTACTGGTCCGGTAAAGGAAAAAGTGCTAATGGCAGCGGGACCTTTCAATTTAATGATGTCTTTGAACGGGTAGCGGCACCCGCAGGAAACAGGACAGCTGCTCAATAAGAGTTATATACCGGCATAGCTACCACATGTTCATGCTCCTTTACAATGCTAAACCCAGTGGTTTGTTTCTTGAACTTACCACTTAACATAGAATTCTATTCACTCTACTATTCAATGATCTGGAATTTCTTGCAGTCAAAGTCCTGGAAAAGATTGGCTTAATCAACTCATTGTATTGGGTGTAAGGGGGTTAATTTCTACTATCCCGATGCCTGGCATCCGAGCAGATTGCGGGCACCGGTCAGACCTTTTGTAGGGTTTTTATTCTATGCTTTGAGCTTTACCAGATCCTGATAATGGTAGTAACTTTAAAAGAAAAATGAAAAACAGAGGGCTGCTTTTTATTCCTGATATAAGCGGCTTTACACAGTTTGTGAATGAATCGGAGATTGAACACAGCCGGTTGATTATCCAGGAATTACTGGAGCTGCTCATTAACGCCAACCAGCTGGAAATGGAGGTTTCTGAAATCGAAGGCGATGCTATTCTGTTTTACAAATTTGGTAACTCTCCCAACCTCAAAGAGTTGTATGGCCAAGTGGAGAGAATGTTTTGGGATTTTCACCGTCATCTGGCTGTTTATGAGCAAGGGCGCTTTTGTCAGTGTAAGGCATGCGTATCGGCCATTAACCTTACTTTGAAGGTGATTACCCACTATGGCGAATTCACAGGTTATAACGTAAAGAATTTCAGCAAGCTTATTGGCAAAGACGTGATTGTAGCACACCAACTCCTTAAAAACGATATAGCGCAGCATGAATACTGGCTGGTTACTAAAAGCCTTTGGCCCGAACTGCCGCCTGCTGACCTGGCGCAATGGATGCATTGGAATGCCAGTGTGAAGCGGACGGAGGTAGGAGAAATCCCTTTTCACTATACCCAGTTAGGTCCCCTGAAACAGTTCATGCCACCAGTGCCGGTTCCGCAATTGGAGCCGTATCAAAAAGTGAAAGTAATTTCTGTTTCTGGGCTATATGAAACCGATATTATTACGCTGTTTCACGCTGCCGGGGATCTTCGGTTCCGGAGCCAATGGCAGGAAGGCACAAAAGCAATAGAAGGAATCGAATATATACTGCCGCGGGTGGGCATGCGTTTTCAAAGTATACAGGAGGATGGACAAGTAATTACATACGTCAGCAGTTGCTCTTTTCACCCCGAGAGAATAGTGTTTAGTGAAACGGATGAAAATAAAGCCTGCTCGACTTATTTTATTTTGGAAAAGAAGGGTAAACGTAGCACATTGCTTACAATGGATTTTTACATGAAGAAAAACTTGGCTTCACAAATTCTTTTTCATTTAACGAAGAAAAAGAAAATGAAAGCGGACTTTCAACACTCTCTTCTCAATCTGACTGCTTTTATAAAAGATTTTAAACTGCCGGCCGAAGATTGGCAGCATGAAACATAAAAATCTCCGGAACGGATTGGATGCAACAATGAGTGGACAAATCGGTGCCTTGTCAAAATAATAAACGGCTATCGTTAGCCAAGTCACCTGAGCTGCTCATTGGTCAGGGCAATAGCTTTTTGAAAAAAGGTTCCAGTTCTTTGGCCATTAAAGCGTGGGCTTCTACACTGGGG
>JAEWAC010000324.1 GCA_023391895.1 Bacteroidota bacterium | reverse complement strand
TAGTAAAACTTGGAGGTAACGGTATCTTTTCCAATCAGGCTGGCGGCACTGTTGCTTTTAAAATCCAGTGTATAGTTAACCGGCCCGGATTGGGTATTTAAAACAATTTTATAAGTACCCCTGGGATCGGACCAGCTGTCGTCTTTTACGCTGTATTTGGTACCCTGTACCCAGTTTTGATAAATGGTGGTCTTTTCATTAAAAATAGGACCTGAGGTAATCAGGAAGCTGGCCCACTTACCGGCATCCAGGCTGCCGACCTGGTCAAACACGCCCAGTACAGTGGCCGGCGTTTTGGTTAAGGCGGTCAGCGCTGCCGTTTCAGACAAACCATAATTCAAGGCGGTACGCAGGCTGGTCAAAAAGCTTTTTACATCCCTTTGGTCAGCGGTAGTGAGGCAAAATGGAATGCCGGCTTTTTCAAAAGCCGCGGCATTGGCGGGTGCCAGTTCCCAGTGCTTCAGGTCGCTGACGGAAACAAAGCGGGCATCGTTAGGGTCTTCCACATCCTGTGCCTGCGGAAAGCTCAGGGGCAGAATAAACGTAGCATTGGTTCCTTTCATTTCTTTGATGCGCTGGTACTCATTGCCACCGCCTTTGATGATGTATTGTACGCCAAACTCATCACCAATCCGGTCAGCCCGCAGCACGTTCCATTTGTCGTTGGCTTCAAAAATCTGGGGCAGGTTCTGGGCGTCGTTCCAGGCTTGCAGGCTCAGGTTCAGGCCTTCGGTGGCCGGTTTGTTTTTGTACCATTGCGCATCCAGGTAGGTCTGGCGCAGCAGGGCGATCATTCCCATCATTGAGGTGGGATAGCTTTGCGTGGAGGAGCCTTTGTTGAAAGAATAATGCGCGGCGGCCCGGTCTTTCAACACTACTTTATTTTCTTTGTCGGTTGCCAGCGATACCAGCGTTCCAGTTCCACGGGCAATGCCGTCTTTTACATGCGACAGCACGGTACCAAAGCCGGCTTCCCGCAGGGTCTTGGCTTTGGCTTCTTCTACTGCAAATACCTTATAAGCGTCGGCTTCGCTTTTAATGGCCTGGTTCCAGCCATAAACGCCCTTGGTGTTGGTCGTTAGTTGTGCCCGGGCAAAAAAATCAAAGCTGCCCTGGCGCTGTGGCGTGCTGGTGCCATAGTCGGCATAGATATCAATAAAAGAAGGATAAATAAACTTGCCTTTGCAGTCTACTTCTACGGCGCCGGCCGGTACTTTTACGCCGGTACCTACCGATACGATTTTGCCGTCTTTAATAATCAGGGTTGCATTGGTCAGCGTAGTTCCGGCATCTTTTACAATGGTGGCATTGGTAAATGCATAATGTCCGTGACGCGGATCCGCCACCCCGTTTTCGGGGAAGGTGGCCTGCGACAGGGCACATTTTGCAAACAACACAAAGCCACAAGCCATCAGCAGGCTTTTTGCTTTTCTCATGTTTCGATGAATTTTAAATTACTTTGTGGATTAAGAAAAACCTTTCGGTCCGCTTTAAAAATAAAACATTTTACATGTCCATTGCCCAATTTATTGATCACACCATACTAAAACCCACTACCACCCTGCCCGAAGTAGAGCGCATTTGCAGTGAAGCTGTCCAATACCGCTTTGCTGCCGTTTGTGTACCGCCCTATTACGTGGCCACCTCCAAAAAACTGTTGCGCCCTCATAGCATCGGCGTGGCTACTGTGATTGGTTTTCCGTTTGGCTATAGCTGTACCGAGGCTAAAGCAGCAGAAGCAACCCAGGCTATAGCGGATGGCGCCGACGAACTGGATATGGTCATGCACCTGGTGGCTTTGAAAAACGGCGATATGGATTTTTTAAAAACTGAAATCGCCGCTCTTTCGGCCCTGACCCAACAGCACCAAAAAACGCTGAAAGTGATTATTGAAAGCGGTGTTTTGTCCAACGAGGAGATCATCCGGTGCTGTAACCTCTTTAAAGCGTACCCGGTGCAGTTTTTAAAAACTTCCACCGGTTATGCCGAAAAAGGCGCCAGTTTGGAGGCGGTGCAACTAATGCGGCAGCATTTACCATCTACTATACAGATAAAGGCGAGCGGCGGCATTAAAAGCTATGCTTTTGCGCAGCAATTAATAGCGGCCGGTGCTACCCGGCTGGGCTGCAGCGCCAGCGTAGCCATTGTTAAAGATGAACCTGCAGGCGAAGGCGGTTACTAAAATTCAATAAAAAGCTGAAAATTGGAACACGTTTTGACAAACACAGCCATAAATAAAGAAACCCGATGAAAAATTTACTCCTGATACTAGCGCTTTTCCTGTACCACCTGTCTTTTGCCCAAAACAGCAGCCAGGCCACCAGCACTGCCAATACAGTGCCCGCGACTACGGTAGTGGTACACAAAGACCCCAGGATTGAAGAATTGATCAAAAAGAAAGCCGCCATCAACAAGTCCACCAAAAAAGCCATGGACCGTACCATGCGTGGCTACCGGCTTTTGATTATCAATACCAACCGCCGCGATGAAGCCATTGCCGCCAAAACCAAGATCTATACCTACTACCCCGAAATGAAGTCTTATTTACAATACCAGACGCCTTATTTCAAGCTCAAAGCCGGCAACTTTCAAACCCGGGCCGAAGCCGAAAAATACCAAAAGGCTATGGCCAGCCTGTTTCCCAAAGGTGTTTTTATCATCAGCGACATTATTGAAGTAAAAGGTGAAAAAGACCTGGAAGAGGTAGAGGATTAAGATACTTCCCTATGGTTTACAAAAATCCATCCTGCCCCCGGCAGGATGATTTTTTTGCCCCGGATGGAAGGATTTAGGCAGATTTGACTCATTTTTACGGTATGCTTCAACAAAAAATAAAAGAGCTGGCGGCCCGATATGCCCATGAATTTATTGCCATCAGGCATCATTTGCATGCCCACCCGGAGCTGAGTTACCAGGAGTTTGAGACCTCGCAGTTTGTGCAGCAAAAACTAAACTCTTTTAAAATCCCATATACGGTAAAAGCCACCACGGGCGTGGTGGGCCTGATAGAAGGCCAAAACCCGCAAAGCCGGGTGGTAGCCCTGCGGGCCGACATGGACGCCCTGCCCATTACTGAACAAAACGAAGTGCCCTACAAATCCACCCGCGAAGGCATTATGCATGCCTGCGGACACGATGTGCACACCACCTGCCTGCTGGGTGCTGCTAAAATTTTGCAGGAAACCAGGGACAGCTGGGAAGGAACGGTAAAGCTCATTTTTCAACCCGGCGAAGAAAAAAACCCGGGCGGCGCCAGCCTGATGATCAAGGAAGACGTGCTGGAAGCCCCCCGGCCCCAGGCTATTTTTGCGCTGCACGTTAACCCGCAGCTGGAAGTGGGTCACCTGAGTTTTAGGGGCGGCAAGGTTATGGCCTCTGCCGATGAAATTTATATCACTATCCGCAGCAAGGGCGGCCACGCCGCCGCACCGCATTTGACCGCCGATACAATTTTAATCGCATCACACCTGGTGGTGAGCCTGCAGCAGATCATCAGCCGCAACAACAACCCTTTTTCACCTTCGGTGCTTTCCATTACTTCATTCCAGGGCGGCTTTACCACCAATGTCATTCCAACTGAAGTAAAACTGATGGGCACCTTCCGGGCCATGGATGAAGCATGGCGTTTTAAAGCACACGAACTGATACGGCGCCAAACTACGGAACTGGTGCGGAGCATGGGTGCCGAGGCTGATATTCATATTGACGTAGGTTATCCAACCGTTTACAACCACGAGGCGCTGGCGGCACACGCCAAAGAACTGGCCAGCCAGTACATGGGCGACGGCAAGGTAGGCGAAACCGAATTGCGCATGGGTGCCGAAGATTTTGGCTATTACTCGCAACTGATACCGGGCTGCTTTTTCCGGCTGGGCACGGCCAACCAGGCCAAAGGCATAACGGCAGGCGTACACACACCCAAATTTGACATTGATGAATCGGCTATTGAAACCGGCATCGGCATTATGGCTTACCTGGGTGCCACGGCCCAACTGCCACAATAAATGATTACAAAACCAAAAAGCTCCCGGACAAAACCGGGAGCTTTTTGGTCAATACCAACCAGCTATCAAGATAACGAAATCTTGTTGTTGCATTAGTGCAAGTGCAGGGGGCAAAGTTGCGACATTCGTACTATGGGATTTTGAAGGAGTTTACTTTGCCATCATCATATATCTATCTGAATAGCGCTTTGGTATAAACTGTTATCACTATCATGACTTAGTATTCACCATTGACCATTCACCATTCACGGCAGGATTTTATAAAGTTGAAAACAATTGAGTATTTCCTTCGCTCCTACCCTATCACCCTTTTTCTTTTTTAAACCGCATATCCAAAAAGCCAATCACCAGGAAAGCAAGGAAGTAACCCATCGAATTCAGCTCGTGGTTTTCCAAAAATGGCCGGCCCGGTTTCATAATGGATAGAAGCGTCAGTACCGGGTGTGCAAACGGCATTTTATATACATGCTCCCACCGGAATCCCAGGGCAATGACGGCACCCACCAGCAGTGCCAGGCCAATGCCCATAGGGGCTATAAAGTTTTTAAACCGCAGGGCCAGCGCATATTGTATGGCACTGATGCCCAATATGGAGATGTAGGTTTTTACATTGAGTTTCAGCAGGGTTTCCCAGTCAATGCGTTTTTCCAGAAAAGTAAATTCAGGATGCAGCAGGTTGACCACCACACCCGCACTGATCATAAAAAAATTAAACAGCAGGTAAAAAAACAAGATCATACAATGAATGGTGATGAACTTGGAAAAGTAAATGTTGCCAAATGACTGGGGCGACGCAAACACCTGTTTCCAGGTATTGTTTTTATACTCAATCTGCGGAATCAGGGTGCAGATCAGGATCACATACATGGGAAAAAGAAAAGCACTCAGGGACTTCCAGCCATATAAAAAATGGGTTTCCCAGGGCGTTGCCTGCAGTTCCTTAACGGCTCCTTCCGGCTTTAAAAAATACGCCAGGAAAAAAATAGAAGGAATCAAAGCCGCCCCCATAACGCTTAACCAGAAAGAAGCACTGCGGCGGGTTTTAAAAAGTTCGGCGCTGGTAGAGATTACAAGGCTCATATGTTTTGGGAGGTTATGTCGATGAATAATTGTTCCAGGTCGTTTTGTTGGGGTTGCAGCAAATACACGTCTATGTGGTGGTTGTGCAATAACCGGTTGGTGGCAGCGGTAGCGGCATTGCTTTCAAAAGGAATCACCAGGTGGCCATTCACCCTTTCTACCGCGAAGGTGTTTTGCAGCAAGGCAAAGGCCTGCTCGTTATTGCTGGTATTGATGTGCACAAAGCTTTGCTCCCTTTTCAGTTGCTGCAGTTCGGACAGTGGCCCCTGAAACAGCAACCGGCCCCGGTGAATGATGCCTACATGCGTGGCCATCTTTTCTACTTCGGCCAGTATGTGGCTGGATACCAGAATGGTTACCCCAAACTCTTTATTCAGCCGCTTGATCAGTTCGCGGGTTTCAATAATGCCGTTGGGATCCAAACCATTGGTGGGTTCGTCCAGTATCAGCAACTCGGGTTGGTGCAGCAGGGCAATGGCAATGGAAAGGCGCTGCTTCATGCCCAGCGAAAACTGCCGGGCTTTTTTCTTGCCGGTATGTTCCAGCCCCACCAGTTGCAAGGCTTCGTCCATCCGGCTTTTGTCGGCCCGGTAAATGCGGCAGTATACTTCCAGGTTTTCTTTGGCCGTCAGGTGCCCGTACAAAGAAGGCTGCTCAATCAGCGAGCCCAATCTTTTTAAAATACCCATACGGTTTTGGTCCAGGTCCTCGCCAAAAACTTCAATTTTCCCCTCCTGGTTTTTTAATAATCCCAGTAGCAGGCGCAGCGTAGTGGTTTTGCCGGCGCCGTTGGGACCCAGAAAGCCATAAATGCTTCCTTTTTCTACCATCAGGTTGATGTTGTCCAGTGTTTTTTGCTGGCGGCTGAAATGGTAGTTGAGTGCAGTAGTTTTGATGATTAACGGGGTCATTTTACTCAGCAGTTTTTTTATGAGCGTTAAAAAAATTGGGAGCGGAAAGCGAGATCCGGGATTCAGGATCCGCCTGTAGTACCAATTGCGCAATGGTAGACTTATCTTCCGTCAGGAAAGACTGTTGCAGGGAAACATTTAATTGGTCTACCCGTACCGTGTGCAGGTTGATTTCAGAATGATTGCGGGCCGCAATGGTCAATGCCGCCAGTTGCAGGTCTTTTTTTCGGTTAACCTCGCTAGTTATCAACCGGGCGCTATCCAGTTCCAGGGTCAGTTGCCGATCACTCCCCTGCACCTCCTGCAGTTGCACCGAGGTGTTTTCAAAAGTAAGGTGCAGGCCATTACCTACATACAGGTTGATACCATAATTGCCAGTTCTTTCCTGGTTAGCAGCATCCGCAGCGGCAACGATCAGGGTATCGCCATTTGCCGCAAAGCTTAATTGATCAGCGTATCCTTTGTCAAAGCTCATACCCGCTGAATCGGTTGCATAAAGTGCCACCAGGCCAATGTTTTTTACCCGGATGTACCGGATGTGCTGTAGCGAACGGGTCTGCAGGTTTTCCGGCTGCTCCACCTCTTCATAAGCCGTATAACGGCCTCTTTTAAACTTGGCATACAAGGCTACATGGATGGAGGTTAGAACCAGAAAGGCCGTCAGCAAAATGCCCAGCAGTATTTTGTTGCTCTTTTTCATAAGCGTTATAGTTGGTTGTGGTTAGTTGAAATGCTGTTTCTTGAACTTTTCGAACCGGGCCTTTAGTTCTTCGATATCCATGCCCAGCAAGTACATGTTGCGGAACAGGGCCGGCAGCTCTTTTTCCATGAATTCGGTTTTGCGGTATTGGGCCGCGTTTTTGAGTGCCTCCTGCGCCACAAAGTACCCAATGCCCCGCTGGTTGTAAATAATGTTTTGCTGCTGCAAAAACTCATAAGTCCGCATCACGGTATTGGGGTTTACTTCCAGTTGCATGGCCAGCTCCCGTACGGCTGGTATGCGTTCCTCCACCTTCCACTGCTTCAGCAAAATTTTTTCGCAGACGTAATCAGCGATCTGGAGGTATATAGCGATTGATTCTCGGAATTGCATATAGCTTTTTTAAATACTTAAACTTCTTTTTCGGTCAGGCGGAAATAGGTAACCATCCAGAACAAAGGTGCAAAGGCATAGCAGAGCAAAAAGCCAGTCACCTGTGCTACCCAGGGCGACAGCTCCACCACTTTATCCAACCGGCCATCACCCATGCTTGCAAAAGCAGTTAAGCCTTTATGATGGGTGCCCTCGGGCAAAAAGGTATGCAGCAGGTACCCCTCCGTAAAGGAAGCCGCAATAAACAGCCCGAATAAAACAATTGCGGTTTTGATGAAACTGTACTGGCTGAAATAAACCGAGCCCAACAGGAAAGCCGACTGCACGGCAAAGAACAGGAGCAAGAAATAATAACTGATGTTTACGGCATTCAGCCCGGGCCCTTTACCGTCAAACACATTTGCAATGGCTGCTTTGGGAATCACCCCATTACCGTCAGGCACCTGGTAGTAGGGATGTACCGCATTGGCAACCGACACCATTACCACATCGGCCAGGTAAAAAACAGCCGTAAAAACAATAAAAAAGATCAGCACCGCATAAAACAGGCTGCAAAGCAGTTTTTCCAGGGCGGAAGCCGGCGTTAGTAAATAAAAAATGCTTTTGGTTTTGGAGCCCAGCTGGCTAAAGAACTGGCTGGCGAACAAACAACCCACTGCAAATAATGAAATAAAATAAGTAGACGTTTGCACTTGCCTGGAGAGTGGATCATAACGGCTGGTCAGCATCATAAACACAAACCAGAATATTATCAGGCCCAGTATGGCAACAACAGAAAGCGTATACTTCTTTTTATTTTCTGCCCAGTGTTTGCCCACCAGCAACAGCCATCTTTGAAAGGAAAAAGAATGCATATCAATAATTTAAGATTGAAACAGGGTTTTGATTTTTTCGCCATTGGTTACAACTGCCTTGTACAACAGCTCCAGGTCCAGCTTGCTTTCATCGGCATCGTAGTTGGGCGTGATCATGATATGGCCTTTTAAAGAAGATTCGCTGTACAGCGCACCCTCTGCCGCTTCGGCGTCAAACGAAAGGCGAAAGGCCAGTTTGCTGGTAATTTCTTCCACTGTGGCGTCAAACAAGATTTTTCCTTCGTCAATAATCGTCACCCGGTCAATGAGGTTTTCAAGATCTTTTACCTGGTGGGTGCTGATGATCAGGCAGCGTTCTTCGTCCAGCGACTGGGCCAGCACCCTGCGGAACTGGCTTTTGCTCATAATGTCCAGGCCATTGGTGGGCTCATCCATCAGCAGCAGCCGCGCATTGGTGGCCAGCGCAAAAGAGATCAGCACTTTCTTTTTTTGCCCATAGCTCATGTTTTGCAGCGTGCTGCCCAAGGGCACCTCAAAGGCCTGTAT
>JAEWAC010000260.1 GCA_023391895.1 Bacteroidota bacterium | reverse complement strand
AAAACCAGCGTAACTTTAGGAAATCATCCGCTATCGCATTCCATAGGACACCCTGTTGCACGATGTATTTTATTTGAAATTGTAATAGCATTGTTGGTCGTTCCAAAGGCCCTCAACAAACCAATCCTCAAGGGTTTTATAGGTTCTGACACGTGGCCATTCATCTTTTTCCTGTTTGCTTTTTGTATAAGTTAAATGAACTTCATAGCACATCCCCGACTCTTGATCCTGAAACAAGGCTTCATCTAAAGCAGAAGACTGCCAAACAGCTTTCAATTTATTCAAGCGTGCGAATAAAACATGTAAATGCCTGCTACCTATTTCTCTTTTTAGCTCATTTACCAGGAAGTCTATAGGGGTGTCAATCGGAAACCAAGGACGGAAATTGAGGTACTTAGAAGGTATGTCAGTAGTTAACCAAACATTGTCACTGGTTTGGTAAAACCTCCAACCATCATTCACCAGACCTTCTGTTTCAATTTCAATAATTATGGGTTTGCCGTGCCTACTGCCCACACTTTTGGCCATTTCAATAGTTGCGGAAAGGTGCACAAATTGCCGTTGCATTGCTGACAGCCCCTTTTCAGCGATTGCCTTTACTGATTTAACAGATGTACCATGATAAAGTTCACCTGGAGGAATGGAGGCTTTGTCTTCCAGGATTACAGGAAAAGAATGTCCATGTATGGCCCTGATTTTACCTAAATTGGTATCAATCTCCCAACGCACCTTTTCAAAGCTGTTGTTCAACTGCAATAAGTCTTTCACGTTGGCCTTGACGTTTTTCTCCGCTAAAGCATGCACCAATTGGTCTATTGAAGTCCAGCCAAATTCGTCCACTTGTAATCCCCCATCTTGAGGATTATGCCTAAGCCAGTAGCTAATTAATTTACTCGTCTGTTTTGAAGGAGCTTCCATAATATATCGCTCAACGACATAGGGTGTCAAAAGGGTGTCTGCCTTTTGTTAAAGGTATGGCTCCTCTTCCTTAGTTCAAAGTACCAGGAACGGTGGAGTCCTAAAGCTTTATTGATGGCCTCCATCGAAGTCACCCAGCGCTACCGTCCGAAGCGATGGTCCCCCTTCAGCCGTGGTTCCGTTGTCGTGTCAAGGGGCTACAGCTTACTGGTGCCATACCCCTGTGAAGCCGCCTACCACTGCTGACGCCCTATAGTTCAATGCACCAGCATGCGCCCCTTTTTCTCAACAAGCACCGTTCCGGCCGCCACCCGACCACTTGAAAAAACCATGGTACAGAACCCTACCTGCCTATACTTTAGCCATGTATTGCCCACACTTTTACGGCATTCTACCTTTACACCCACACTTTACTACCCTCATTTTATCACTCAAAATGATGTGTTATGAACAACTTTCATCGAACTTCAAAACCCCTTTTACCCCCCTCCAGCAGCCCCTTCATTCCCTGGATTCACCCCACCTTCCACCACCCGGATTCCAACCCGTACAACAGGCCTGCGTGGCAACCACCGCCTGTATGGCGAGATGTACAAAAGGGCCACGTTTGTCTTTGCCCATTCCCCTCACCCCTCAACCTGAAGGACTATGAACAAGCAACGCTATGAAGTGCGCCGGCATTTTGTCAAAACCCGCCTGAATGCAGCCGAACTGCAGGTACTTCGAAAACTGAAAGCCGCTACCACCGACCGCCACCTGAGCCAGTACGTGCGCAAGGTGCTGTTGCAGCAACCCGTCACCATGAAATACCGTAACGCTTCGGCCGATGATTTTTTGCGCGACATGCTGGTGTTGAAGCAAGACCTGCAAACGGCCATTCGTGTTTTGAACGAGGCCGTGCAACAGTTAGCGATCCTGGAAAAGGTCCCGGAGTTCCGCCACTGGCTCACTACCTATGACACCTGCCGGCAGGACCTGGAACAAAGAACCAAAGACATTCAAAAGCGCATCACCCAACTCTACGAACAATGGTTGTTAAGATCAATACCCCCCACAGCCTAAAAGGGCGCTGCTCTATAACGAACACAAAGTAGCGCAGGGAGCGGCCACCTGTTTGTATGCCGGCAACTTTTTGCGGGAAGCAGCCGACATGGATGTTTCCTACAAGCTCCAGGTGTTTGCACACCGCCATGGCCTCAACGAACGGGCCCAGACCCAAACGCTGCACCTTTCGCTCAACTTTGACGAGCAGGATGCCTTGAGTGGAGAACAGCTGGTGCGGATCGCCAAAAGCTACCTCGAGCAAATCGGCTTTGGCTCGCAACCCTACCTGGTCTACCAGCACCGCGACAGCGGCCACCCTCATTTGCACGTGGTTACCTCCACCATCCGCGAAGACGGCAGCCGCATCCCGACGCACCACATCGGAAAAAAAGTGTCGGAAAAAGCGCGGAAAGAACTGGAAACCGCCTTCGGGCTGGTGCCGGCCCAGGGGCGGCAGCGCCGGGCACAACCGGCTTTGCACAAAGCCACCTATGGACAGGCCCCCACCCAAAGCAGCATCGAGCAGGTGGTAGGTGCCGTAATTCAAAAGTACCGCTATACCAGCCTGGAGCAGTTCAACGCGGTGCTCCGCTCCTATGGGGTGGTAGCCGACAGGGGTAACCCCAGTGGCCGGATCTATCAAAACCGCGGCCTGGTGTACCGCCTGCTGGATGAACACGGCCGCGCCACTGGGGTGCCCATTAAAGCCAGTGCACTGGCCGGTAAACCAACGCTGACTTTTCTGGAACAACAGTTCCAGGTAAACCAATTGCTGCGCCACCCGTACCAACCGCAAGTCCAGCATACCATTGACCAGGCGTTGGCCCAAAGCACATCCCTATCCACCTTCCAACAGGTGTTGCACACACAAGGCATTGAAGCCAGAGTACACCCAAACCAGGAGGGACAGCCGTCATTCATCACCTTCGTGGATCACAACAGCCGTTGTGTTTTCAGTGACCTTGAACTGAACCCGGCTTACCGGATCAATGCCCTGCAAAGCCGCTTGTCAGCTGCCACCCGCTTTATACAGGCACAACAGAGAGAAAATGTTACCCAGCACCCGGCACCGGCCATTCACCCAGATGAAACACCCATCGCGCAGCAACCTGCCCCGTCTTTCCTCTCTACACAAGCATCCGACTACCTGGCAGATAAAATTTCTCACGACTTACAAAAAACGAATGCGCCTACCCAGCTGGTGGATACATTACTGTCTCCCACACCACCTGGTGAATCTCCAGCCTATGAACTACTCCAAAAGAAACGCCGGAAAAACCGTAAACCCCACCTGAAACTTTAACCTTAAAAACACCCCCATGCACACGACCGGAGAACACGAGATGGGCCTGAGAAAGATCAGCGACATGACCCGCCTGATGAGCCTTGTGCTGCTGCTGTTGCACTGTTACTACTACTGCTACCGGGCCTTTGAACTGTGGGGCTGGACCCACCCCCTTTCCAACCGCCTGCTGGCGAACCTGTCCCGGACCGGGCTGTTCAGCTCCTTTTTTACCGCCAAGGCCTGGGCCTTGGGCCTGCTGCTGCTTTCCTTGTTGGGCGTGTCGGGCAAAAAGGATACGACCACCCAACCCCGCTCCCTTCTGTGGTCGGTCGCCCTGGGGCTGTTGCTGTATGGCGGCAGCCACGGGCTGCTGCACCTGCCGCTGGAACCCCAGACCCTCGCTATCGGGTACATGGGCATTACCCTTACCGGTTACCTGCTGCTAATGGCAGGCCTGGCACGGCTGGGGCGGCTGGTCACGCTCCAACTGTCCGGGGACATTTTCAATGAAGAAAATGAAACCTTCCCGCAGGAAGAACGCTTGCTTCAAAACCCCTACTCCATCAATTTGCCCGCCCTGTATAAACTGCGGGGAAAGGAAAGAAAAAGCTGGATCAATATCATCAACCCGTTCCGGGGTCTTTTGGTTTTAGGCTCGCCCGGTTCGGGTAAATCCTATTACGTCATCCGGGAGGTGATCCGCCAGCACCTCCAGAAAGGCTTTACAATGTTCCTCTACGATTTCAAGTGGGACGAGCTGTCCCGCCAGGCCTACCACTGGCTGCAGGTGTACCAAAAGCACTACGTGGTGCCGCCTTCCTTTTACGTCATCAACTTTGACGACCTGGCACACTCCCACCGCTCGAACCCGCTGGCACCCGAAGGGCTGCTGGATATCACCGATGCCGCGGAGTCCGCCCGTTCGATCCTGTTGGGCCTCAACCGCGCCTGGATCCACAAGCAGGGGGATTTTTTTGTGGAGTCCCCCATCAATTTTCTCACCGCCGTAATCTGGTTTTTGAAACAATATGAAAGCGGCCGCTATTGTACCCTGCCCCATGCCCTGGAGCTGATGCAAGCCCCTTACGAGCGGCTCTTCCCTCTGCTAGGTACCGTACCGGAAATCGAGCTGCTGGTCAACCCCTTTGTAACCGCTTACGAAAACGATGCGATGGAGCAGCTGGAAGGCCAGGTGGGTTCGGCCAAGGTAGGCTTGGCGCGGCTGTCCTCTCCTCAACTCTACTGGGTGTTATCGGGGAACGACTTTACCCTCGACATCAATCGCACGGAAGCACCGAAGGTGCTGTGTATGGGCAACAACCCGGACAAACAGCAGGTCTATGGTGCGGTGCTGTCGCTCTACATTTCCCGCATGGTACGCCTGGTGAACCAGAAAGGCCGGCTGCCCTGCAGCCTGGTGTTTGACGAGTTTCCCACCATCTTTTTCAACCACATGGATGCGCTCATGGCCACGGCCCGCTCCAACAAGGTGGCCACTACTTTAGGCATGCAGGACTTCAGCCAACTGAAAAAAGACTACGGGCGCGAGCAGGCCGAGGTGATCATGAACATTACCGGCAACCTTATCTCGGGACAGGTGACGGGAGAAACGGCCAAATTGCTGTCGGAGCGCTTTGGAAAAATTATGCAGGAGCGGGAAAGCGTATCCATTCACCGCACTGACACTTCCGTCAACCATTCCCGCCAGTTGGAGGCGGCCCTGCCCCCTTCCCGGATGGCGTCTTTGAGTTCGGGGGAGTTCGTGGGCCTGGTGGCCGATGACCCCCACCAAAAGATCCGGCGAAAGATGTTCCATGCCGAAATCCTGGGTGGGGGAAAAGAAAGGGAACATCTATACATGGAATTACCCAAGGTGCGGGATGTTACCCCGGAGATGGTCATGGACAATTATTTCCAGATCAAAACCGATGTGCAACGCCTGTTGAGAAGCAGAACAAAAGTGTCCCGCCCGGGAGCGCAAACCCAAAACGGAGGCAATGGTTTACCCGGCAGCCCGCAGCAACGGGATAAAGGCCTTTCAGCGGGCATGGAAAATTAAAGGAAAACACTTTTTGTTTTAAGGGAAACGTATTAAATGTTGATTGATTAAGACACATATAAAACCATTGTGTAACTAAGTTCTCAAGAAATATTACAAAGACAGCTGTTCATAAATTAAGTATTGCAAACCTTTGCTTTCTAAAGTTTAAATCAGTCCTGGGGATAAATAATTAAATACAGTAATTGAGAACCTATTCACAATAAGGTTTATTCATTCACTTTGCTTTCCCATATTGGCAAGGGTAAGGTATGGTATTTCCTTTACTCCTGTACCAGCAAACGGCCTTGGATGTTGTACTTGATACAGTTCTACTTTTTACACCGAGAAGCATTCAGCCGTGTTGTGTCGGAGCAGCAGACCTATGCCATAAGAGCCAGAGTTGATCAACAACTGTACTACTACGGTATCGGTTGGCTTTGACCTCATAACGCGCCATCCGCTCCAAGAGCAATTCCAAAAAGTTGTGGCTAGTAATATACTCTTCAGCAAGTTCTAAATCCAGCCTCCCATCTTAATTATCGGTAACTTCCAATTTTGTAATAAAGTTCGGTTTGGGTAGATTCTCTCTTGACAACACGGATTTGATATAATCAGCAATAATCTAGGGCAATACACGGCGCTGTTCCGCTGTAAATTTCAGATTCCTAAAATTACCTTGGTCGATTATAGTCGCCCATAGTCCACGTAAATATTGATTATCTTGGATAGCCAATCTAGCGACGGCTTCAGCAGCTTTTCTGCATGGTCATTATAGTATTTGACTGTCTTCACCATGGCTTTCATTTTCTCATCTAAAAGCCTGGTATGCTCGATACCAATTCAGTTATTCTGGCACACCATCTAAAAATCCGGAAATAGCAATGGAGGGTCAGCCAGATGAATTTGCATATCTGAATTGGTAACCTGAATAAATCTTCCAATGTCATACAGTTCTTCCAATTTATCAGTGGTATCTCGCTTTTCATTAACTGTGCCTTATATGGAGCAATAATTTCTTCAACCCTTAATCCTTGATCTCAGATTTAGGACTTTTGCTCTTAAAAATTGATTGGAGGGACCATTTCAAGCGGAATATTCATCGCGGCTGAAATAGCTTTCCGAATCTGTTCTTCAGATAAATATCTGGAGAACTTCATTGTTGTACGCTAAAGGAAGGTGAATCGATTTACAATTTCATATCGGCGGGCGTATATGGCTAGATACTCTTTTTGCTGCATTTCCGACAATGACGCAATCGCTTTTTTAGTTCCGACTTCATACATGTTCGTTCTTCGATTAAAAATTGCATTATACATTAATTCCAATTAACCTCACAAATTCCCAGCGGAAACTACTAAATTCCTTAGTTTCATCCTTATTTAGCCTATTGAAATACTCGCGGTTGTGCCACGAAATCTGTCGCTCACCAAGCAAATTGCTTCCTCTTTCAAAGCTTTTTCAAGAGCTGCGTTAGGTCGCAAAATACGATACAGCGAAGGTCGAATCGCTCGATTTTGCCATTTATGTGAAAAATCCAACCTACTGGAAATAAAGACAGAAAATCGCTATTTGGTACTTAACCGCCTGAATAAGACCTTCGAGAGCATCTTCAAAAGTCTGTCGACACTGATGACGTTATACAAGCTTCATTTTAGCAGCGTTGATTACAGAACCTATCCATTAAGCAAATACGAGGCCGACGGCTTCTTGTAGAGGCTTTAGCGACAAGAAGCACGGTAAATTGGAAGCCTTTCTAAAAGCCGAACAACTGTTGGTTGAACTGGCAGTGAAAATACTTTTAAATCAACAACCACAGCTAACAAAATGTTTCTGATCAACTTTCATATTCATGTATTATATTATATATTTATATAAAACTATGACCGAAAAAATTATAATATACAAATTAGGAAATGGGTCTGAAGTATCCGTAGCAACTCCATATTCCAAAGCTAACATAGCCGGAAGTGATAATATGGGATTTGCAGGCAAAGGCGAAAACCTCGTTGAATATGCATCCGAAACGCTTGAACAATGCTTAATGCGAATTAGAGATTTAGGTGGAATAATAGTGAATTCATTAGGAGATATGGGACAAGACGAATTGAGTGTCGAATTCGGAGTCACTTTTACCGCAGGTGCTGGGGTAATTATTTCTTTAGGAAGTGAATTTAATTTGAAAGTACAACTCACTTGGAAAAACTCAACACCACCCAAAAATAGTCCGAATGAGTAAAATTCATTCAATTGTCCGAATTCTGAATAAAAGTGAAACCAGTCAAGCTGGTATGGGGTTCCTTGCGAGCAAACAACACGTTATAACTTGCACGCATGTCGTTTGTGATGCCTTGGGTAAAAACAGGAATGCAAAACCAACGGAAAATGATGGTCCCATTAGTATTCATTTCTCATCATACATGCCAATTCGGAAAATCTATAAAGCTTTCGTTGAGCTTTGTTATGGTTGCTTCGATGAGGTACCTTATAGAGACTTTGCCATTTTACGTCTTCAGGAGCCTATGAAAGATGATGCAATCTTAGCACCGATTGTTCAGTATCGCAAAAATTCAATCGTCAGCAGAAAACCGTGCAGTTACTACTATGACAATGGAGAGGCAAGCTATGGGTTTGGATTGGGCCAAATCATCGAAGAAGTAGCAGGTTCAAGAATTCAATTGGTTCAGGATGTTGAAGGCAAGGGTGTCGTTGTTACACAGGGATTCAGTGGAACACCTGTTTGGGTCGAGCGTTTAGGCGGAGTTGTGGGCATCATAGACCAAGCAAACACATCCAATAACCGAATTGGCTTTTTCATCCCGATAAGTTGTGTAATCGATTGTCTCCCACCAGATATCAATGCTATTAAGATACCAGACTCTATTTCAGATGATACTGTACCGAAACTTCCTGCAGACTATGTTTCAAGAAACAAACTCCTTAGCCAGGTACAAAGGCTTCTTTATGATGAAACAAAGGCAAATCAAAAAAATATCGTTGTACTTACAGGGCCAAGCGGATCCGGAAAAACTAGCCTTGCTTTAGCTATTTATCATACACATGTCGGAGAAACATGTTGGATAGACTGTCGCGACATAAATAATTTGAAATTGAGCAAACAAGCTTTTCTAAATAAAACAAGATTTAAAAGCCTTGTAGTACTGGATAATTTGTCATATACAAACAAAATCTTTTTGGAAAAGTGGACTTCTAATATTGAAGGCAAAGTATTGATCACTGCTTCGACGAAAGAAGTTGGCGAGATGATATTGTTGCAAAACAACTGTAATACTCTTACTAATTTGATAATTGTTGGTGGTTTAGAGCCTTCAGAAGCCAATAGTTATCTTTCTGCTAGCATAAGTGGTCTAAAGTTGACCAAATTACAAATTGATTTTATTCTTGATAAAACAAATAGGGTTGTAATTCTGCTTAAAATATTTGCCCAAATTTTAAATGACGATGTGGCCGGAAGTATAGAAGACCATTTTTCCGACTTGCTACCAATAGAATCTAGAAGTTTTTCGAGAAAAGAAATAATCACACCAAATATTAGTAACGAGGAGCTGGTAATCAAACTCATCGAAAAGTGGTTGTATGCGGAACAAACCATTAACGTATTGCCCCAAATAATGCTCGCTATATGCAAAATACCCATAGTCGGCTTGAGCATACCTACTCTTATCTCTCTATTTGATGGAGAGCTGACTCCTTCGGTAGTACGAGAGACGGTTAATGATCTTGTTGATAAAGGGTTCGTCTCTTTAATTGGCAGTCGGATCGACTCAAAAAATAAAGCTATTCTTATTCCTCACGAAATAATAAAGGGAAATCTTTCTTTTAAAAACGATGAAATTGCAAAGTATCGCAAAAAGTATTTAAACATATTTGACTCAAAAGACTTGTCTACAGGGTTCAATGATACTGCCGGCTTTATAGATTATCTAATGGTTAAGATGAAAAAGCTTTTTGATGATTACCATAATTCAAAAACCGGTTTTGAGGGCTTTTTTGATCGCTTTAATCTTATCACAGGTAAAATTGAGAACGAAATTCCTAATGATGTTATCAACATGGTTGATCCAGAGTGGATAGCAAATTTGTTTCAGCATTCGATACCCAAAGCTAACTGTGCGATATTGATAAGTCTTGGTCAAATGGTGAAGAGGTTGCCCTGCCATACTCTTCTAGCAGATGCAATTTGGCAAGGTGCTGAAAATTACGATTCATGGGCTCGTGCTTGTTGCATCCACGCGGCAGTTGTTCACTGGAAGAATTTGGGCAAGGTTGAGTACGGTGTGGAAAAAATACATAATTGGTTAAAAAAGTTCTTAAAAAACAAGAGAATATTCTTAACGAATAAAGGCAATAATGAGTTCCATGATGTCGAGACTGACCTTGACGTTGCTGTAGCGCTAGGCGGATTATGTCATTTGGGAAGCGATGATAAAGCTATCGAAGTATTAAATGGTGAGGATTTTAAAAGATCATTCCCGAATTCAACTGCAGCTGATTTAACTGTAATAATTTTTTTAATTGGCCAACGTAAAATAGCTGAAGCTAGTAATTTAATTAACGCTCATTTCCCAAGAATATCGAATAACAGCGCAAGATTTCTAGCTGAAGAATACATTGAAAGTAAACAAATAAATATTTCGCCTTCAAGAAGATCCGACACTTATATTTTTACTAAACCATTAGGTGCCACAATAGCTAGGGCGTCATTTAGTGTTGAATTTGAAAAGTTTTGTCATAAGAACGATCCAAATATAAAACATGTCACCTTCATTGGCTAGCTCAGACGTGTCACAAACTGTAAAGAAGTTATCGCCGGAGTAACACACATCTTGTTATTTCCAACGATAACACGAGTAGGGAATACCGGAGTTGAATTATTAAAACGCGATTTAAGAGTTAATTAAAGCTTTTATTTGAGTGATCCTCTATCAATAACTTACGTAACTCAAGAATCTTGGGTTTAGAAATTAAATCAAAAATGGGTAAAAGTAGAAAGTGTAAAAAGGTGCCAGTTCAAAAAGCAGGTTTTTGGTAATGCCACACAAATCAGCAATCTCCTTGAGGTAGGCATTCATCTTCTGGTTACTTAAGACAGGCAGCAGCCGCTCATCGCCCTGCAGCTACATCTCGTCGGCATAGCGGTTCAGGAGCGCCCGGGCCACTGGTAGCAACGGAGGTAAAGGCCGTTCAGAGAGCATGGAAAATTAAAAGGAAATATTTTTTTGTTTTCAGGGAAACGGATTATGTATTGAATTCAAAAGACTCATGCAAACAATTGAAAGGCCTTGCAGACGTAGGAACTGCACCTAAAGCAAAAATCAGGAAGGTCAAGATACCATCGACTCAAAAAAAATAATTTTCTATGGGAAACAAGCAACTCAAAAAAGTGATGATGTCGTAAACATCTCTTCTCCTTTACTAGATGGATAGGCAAGGTAACAATAGAAGGACGGAACCCAGAAGTTAATGGCAGTTGTGCTTTCCTAGGAAGCCACACTCCTTTCCTGCGCCTGCTCATCTTTGCTCACTTCTTTCCTTAAGGGCGATAGAATGGAGTAAACAGCCGTATCGGCAAACTGGTCACGCAGGTAATAATTTTCCCTAAAGTAGGCCTCTTGTACAAAGCCTCCTTTTTTAAGCAGCGCGGCGGAGGCCGTATTCCTAGGATCGATCTGCGCTTCAATGGAATGGCGCTTTAGCTCCCGGAAGCCATATTCCAGCACCTCCTGCAGGGCCTCATACATGAGGCCTTTGCCCTGCAGCCTTGATTCCAGCATATAGCCGATCTCTGCCCGGTGGTTTTCCTTTTCTATCCGCCAGAGCCCGATGCTGCCACGTGTTCCGTAGGCGCCTCCTATAAACAAAGGCACCAGGTAATGCCATCGTTCTTTGCCAACGCCTCAATGATGACGCTAACCCAGCTTTCCGCCTCTTCTAAGGTCTTGGTCAGCGAGCGGTTAATATAACGCATTACTTCTTCATTGGAACGCAATTGCTGCGCACCGGGAGCATCAGCCAGTGTCATTTGGCGGAGTAGTAGCCGGTCAGTCTTCAACTCAGGAAAAGGTGTAAAGAGGGGCGAAAGCATGATCACCAATTTATAGAGAATACAGTACAAATAAAAGGCTGCCGGTATAAGCCCCTTATCTTTATCCTTTCTTTTGCAGTACCAATGTGCTCATGCATAGTTTTCATTAAAATTTAACTTTAAATTGCTTCCAAAACATTGCCTTACTTCATGCTTAGTAAGACTTTAAAGTATGCTCTTAGAGTTTCACTATTTTCAGTTGGCAATACTTCATGGACATCGCCCAATTTAAAATCTGTTACAGGTGAGGTAGCCAGCAGGGTTGCCTCAGCCTGTGTTAAGTAAAAATGTGCGTATGTTCTGGTTTTAGAGACTCCGCTACCGACATTGGCATCTTCATTCCTCCTGATCTCTTTTCCGTTTTTAAGAATTATCCGAAGGGGTGCATAATCCACATAAATATCATCTTCACTACGGAGTTCCATAAAATAGTGAACTTTGCCTTCATTAATCACTTTTGTCACTGAATAGTATTTATCACTTGGTATACTTAAGTATTTGATATTATCAACTGCAACAAATCTTTTATTGATATTACCGGAATAATTTTTTGATCTGAAATCAACTGCCAGCGTGTCCTTGAAAGAGACTTCAAGTTTAAGCGGATCAAAATACCACCTTTCATCATCAACGTCATTGGCTCCAACAGTACGTGTAGGCTGGCCTAATGTCTCAAGTACATATTTCTTGCTAAGCATATTCTCTTTGATCAGATCCTTTATATGTTCATAAAACTGATAGGAGTTTAGATATTGAGGTAAAGTAAAACGTTGCAATATCTTACTGATTGTCACAGGAGCCAACTTCTTGGTTGTTATTAAACCATAGGGGGTTGCTGTCAGATCCTTGAAAACTATTCCTCTTACGCCATGATCAAGGTATAGTCTCTTATCTTCAAAATAAGGATCCCACCTATAGTATCTTAAAAGAGGATCAAAATACTTAGCAACAAAATCGTTGGATGACATTGAAGTATCAAATAATCTTTGGCCATCAGGCTTATAATAGTATATGCTATCCTGTGCCTTAGTACTAAATTTTGATAGTGTTGTTAGTAAAACAAGAATGTATAGCTTTGACAATATAGAAGTTGGTTTCAATAAATGAGATTATAAATATGGTTAAATATACTTATATCTTATTTCTTTTCAAAGTCACTACCAGACCTAATATATTGAAATTTCTACAGGACGACCTTGATGTTTCAGGCTTCTGATTTTGATTTCACAAACATCAAGTACTTCAAAATGCTATTGTGTAGATTTATGTATTCCGGTCTTTTACTTCCAAATAATAAAAAAGGGTCGATAAAGAGTGGGAGGTCATTAATGAGTGATACATTGAAGGCACCGTACTTATCTAAGTTCCCTCTGAAATGCCAAAGAAGTCAGTGAGGTATATTTTCAATTTGTATCTGTTTCGGTATATTAATATCTTGATCTATTAATCAGGTACAAGAATCATTATTTCAGATGGGCTCATTATCCGACTGCTCAGGGAAAAGAGATGAGAAATAATCAACATTTAACTTGGTTTCAAAAAAATCCTTTGCCGGTATATTCTGAATGATCACGCTTTGTTCTGACAAACCTAATTTTTGGATGAGATTGTTCCTGAACTTTTCTTCTTTCTCTTCACTTCCTTCTAGCACATTTACCAAGAGCTTCTTATTCTTATCGAGTTGAAAAGCACTAATCAAGGTGTCATTGATATGCTGGTCAAAAAATCCATATCCGCTCACGACGATCAACTCTGCTTCAATACAGGCTTCTCTAAATGCATAAAAGTAAAATAGATATGGATCATAGGACTGTAGTTTGTTCTGCACCCCAAAAATGATTTGCATCTCTAAGGGATTTACCGAACTTGTTGAATCGGTATAAGTAAGCCTTTTCTGAGTATCTCTTTTCCAATCTAACGAACCATGCACCTTATATAAAAAATAATTCACTTCTTTTTCTTCATTCGGTTCGTAACGTCGATAGTCCCATTGTCGATCATCATCAAAACCGCGTTCTAGAACCACTCCATCACCACCTAGTACACAGTCAACTTAAAGTTTAGTAACTTACTAAGACTAAACTGAGGCGTGATGACATACATTGTGGTTCTTAGTAAAAAGCAACGAGCCTGTTTAAAGGCCTATGTATCCAAGGGGGTTCATCCGGCTCGTTCGATGCGGCGCGCCCGCGCCTTGTTGCTGCTCAGTGACGGCCTGCCTCAAACCCAGGTAGCTGAACGGGTGGGCTGCTGTCTGGCCACCATCACCAATTTGCTTACGCATTACCGGGAGGTAAAGGGAGAGGTAGAGCTGGCGATCCAGGAACGCCCCCGTCCGGGCCAACGCCGGCTCATTACCCCGGATGTGGAAGCGCACCTTACCGCTTTGGCGTGCTGTGAAAGTCCCGATGGCAGAAGTGAATGGACGCTTCGCTTGCTGGCCGGCCAGGTGGTGGAACTGGGCTATGCTTCGGCACCTCTCGCATGAGGCGGTGCGGGGTGTTTTAAAAAAAGCAAACTCAAGCCCTGGCAGCAGCGCCACTGGACGATCGGCCAAATAGATGGCAATTACCTGGCCTCGATGGAGGATGTCCTGGAGGTGTATGGCCGGGAGGAAGAACCACAGGTGGTGCGCCTTTGTGTGGATGAACGGCCCTGTCAACTTTTGGACGAAGTGGTGCAACCCCTGGCCATGGAAGAGGGCAAAACCAAACGGGTGGACAGTGAGTACCAACGAAAGGGCACCTGCGCTTTGGTTTTGGCCTATGACCTGGAACGGGGAAA
>JAEWAC010000174.1 GCA_023391895.1 Bacteroidota bacterium | reverse complement strand
CGAAAACTCGGCCAGCGGATCTACATCAATAGCGGCTAGTTTGTTGGTTTCCGGCAGTAACTTTCTTTTATTGTTGCTGATGTGCAGCCGGCGGATGAGCATTTCGCCATTGAGCACGGCAATGATCACCCGGCCGCTGGCGGGCGTCAGCGACCGGTCTACAATCACCACATCGCCATTGTGTATGCCCGCACCAATCATGGCGTCGCTGTTGACCCGCATAAAAAAAGTAGCCGGTTTGTTGCTAATCAGTTGTTCGTTCAGGTCAATGCCGCGTTCGGCATAGTCGTCGGCCGCGGCGCCAAAGCCGGTGGCATTGGTGGTTTTTACCTGCCACTGGTTAAAGTTTTTGGAGCCTTTGTAATCGGATGAATAGAGTGGGTTAGTAGTATCCATATTTGAAAATTTTTGTTTGCTAAAAATTTTGGTAAATTTATACTAAATATTTTTGCAAAAAGAATAAACCAGCTGTTATGGAAAAACTTACTACGGCTTTGCCCGGTTACCGCATTAACGAATACCGCCTGGTAGTACCCCTGCCCGAGACCTTGCAGAATAAAGTGCTGGCGGTGCGAAAAGCCCTGCACGAAACCTATGGCATCAAGATGCCTTTTGAGTTAAAACCCAATCTTACGGTACTGCGGTGTCATGGCTTTGAAAAAGGAGAAGCCAAACTGCTGGACCGGCTGCAGCGCATTGCCCTGCAAACCAGGCCCTTTAAAGTAGAACTGGAAGACTACGCCGGTTATCCCTCACATACCATTTACATTAACGTCATTACCAAAAGCCCGTTCAACGAGTTGTGCAAGGAGCTGAAAAAAGCCCGCTTGCTGATGCAGGTGCCGGAGCACGAACCTTTCTTTATCAACGAGCCGCACCTGATGGTGGCCCAGCATTTAAAGCCCAAAGAGTTTACCACCCTGTGGACGGAGTGTGAGCACCGGCAGTTTACCGGCCGGTTTGTAGCCGGTGCCATGCTGCTGTTAAAAAGAAGCGAGGCTAACAAGCACTACCAAGTAGTACGCCGCATGGAGTTTATGAACCTGCCCTTAAGTGTCAAACAAGGATGTTTGTTCGTTTGACAGCTCGGCATAGACATAAGGCTGTATGATCTCCGGCACGTTGGTGTCTGCCCCCTGTGTGGTAATGAGTTTGGAAATGGTATGCGCCTCCATGTCGGCATCGTTGCAGGGCGTCAGCAGTTCCATCACTTGTGCTTTGGTTAAATCGGGTGTGAGCCAGGAGTTCCACTGCGCTTGCTGCAGGATCACCGGCATGCGCTTTTTAACGTTGTGGATGCGGGCCATCAGTGGATTGGCCTCGGTGGTAATAATGGTAAAAGTGCGAAACAGCTCACCGGTTTCCTTATCGGTCCAGTGGGCGTACAAACCGGCAAAGCCAAACGGCTGGTGGTCTTTTAAATGCACATAGTGCGGGTACTTTTTCTTTTTGTAGTCCATCCATTCAAAAAAGCCATCGGCCAGCACCACACAGCGGTTGCCCACATAAGTGCGAAAAGCCGGTTTTTCAAACAGGGTTTCGCTTTTGGCATTGAGGGTTTGGGCCCGCAGCTTTTTGGCGTCTTCCAGCGAATGCACCCAGTGCGGAATAAGGCCCCACTGGTAGCGCTGTACCAGCCTGGGCTTTTCGGCGGTAATCACCGGCATGGCCGGAAAAGAAAAACCCGTGGCGTGATGCACCGGCTCAAACGGTACTTCCCATTCAGCCTGTATCATGCGCATCACCTCTTCCTGCTTTTTTGTTAATGAATAATGGTAACACATGGCGCTAAAAATATGACTATCAATATCGAAGACGAGAGGAGGATATCATTCAAAATGTAAAATGAAAAAGATTGCTGCAGTGGCAGGGCTTTCTTTTTACATTTTACATCTTGAATTTTCCATTTTCCCACAACACTTACTCACCCAAAAGTTAAACAATGTTCTCCAATAATATTTTAAACAGCAAGAAAAATATCAGCAGTATCAGCAGTGGAAATCACGAGCTGGAAAAAGAATATATTAAGGGCCGCGGCGCCCAGTTCAACACCAAAAACCGCTTTGATGCAACAACGCTTTCAAAAGATCATATAGAAGCCATTGATGACTGGACGGAGCCTCATGTACAAACCCAGTTTATAGAAGTGCAGGCCAAAAGTATTGTCAATAAAGTAGACAGTCCGGATGTGAATATGTGGTACAGCATGAACCCGTATCAGGGCTGCGAACATGGCTGTATTTACTGCTATGCCCGCAACTCGTTTGAGTACTGGGGCTACAGTGCCGGTATCGACTTTGAAAGCAAAATCATGGTGAAGAAAAATGCAGCGCAACTGCTGCGCAAGTTTTTATCCCACCCTAAGTGGGAGTGCGTACCCATCAGCATCAGCGGCAATACCGATTGTTACCAGCCGGCGGAAAAGCAGTTTCGTTTAACCCGCAGCCTGCTGCAGGTGTGCAACGAGTTTAATCAACCCGTGGGCATGCTGACCAAAAATGCCGGCATCCTGCGCGACAAAGACCTGCTGCAGCACATGGCCTCCAAACGGCTGGTGTCGGTGCTGGTTTCGATTACTTCGTTTGATGAAGATTTACGGCGTGTGATGGAGCCGCGCACCACTACGGCCCAGCAACGGCTCCGCGTTATTGAAGAACTGAGCAAAGCTGGCGTACAAATGGGCGTGATGCTGGGACCCATGATACCGGGTCTGAACGAACACGAAATGCCGGCTATTCTGAAAGCCGCCGCTGAGGCCGGTGCTACTTTTTCGGCCTACACTTTTATCCGGCTAAATGGCGCTGTTAAGTTGTTGTTTCATGACTGGCTGTACAAGAACTTTCCCGACCGGGGAGACAAAGTTTGGCATTTGATAGAATCGGCGCATGGCGGTAAGGTGAATGATAGCGAGTGGGGGCGCCGCATGCGGGGCGAAGGCAACATCGCCAAACTCATTGCCGATCAGTACCGCACCTACACTAAAAGGTATGGCCTGCACCACGAACGTTTAGGATTGGATTGCACCCAATTCAAAAGGCCGGGCGAGCAGGGCAAGTTGTTTTAATGAAAAAGACAGGTGTCATGATGTACTGAGCGGTGGTGCATTGAGAAACGAGAGACGACAAACGTGAAACCAAGGGGTCACTGCTCACGTCTGTCGTTTCACGTTTCAGAGCTGCGCCGCATTTTGTTGGAAGCATTTTTGTATTCTTGACCCTATGGGAAAATTAAAACTTCGCGGAAAAGACCTGATTGATATTGGCTACCCGCAGGGGCCGGTGATCAGTGCCGCCATCAGTGCCATGACAGAGCACTACCCCAAGCACTCCAAAAACGAAGTGCTGGAGAAGCTGGAAAAAGTAGTGGTGCGGCCACAGGATTACCTGGATGATAAAGTGCTGGCCAAAGTAGCCCAGTTTTTAATGCCGAAGCAAAAAGACGAATCCGAAATTTACCTGAACAATACCGGCGTGCCCATTACGATCTACGGACAAGATTTTATTGAACGGGGTGCGATCGACCAGATCAACACGGCGGCCCGCCTGCCTATATCGGTGGCTGCCGCCTTAATGCCCGATGCACACCAGGGTTACGGTCTGCCTATTGGCGGTGTGCTGGCTACCAAAAATGCGGTTATCCCCTATGGCGTTGGGGTGGATATTGGCTGCCGCATGTGCCTTTCTATTTTTGACATCAGGCCGGAGGAATTAAGCAAAAAGGCCAAAACTTTCAGCCGGGTACTGGATGAAAACACCTTGTTTGGCGCCGGAAAAGAGTTTTCAAAACCTACGGATCATTACATTTTATATAGGGCAGAATTTAAAGAAATCGGCCTGTTGCGCAACCTGTATGATACGGCGGTGAAGCAATTGGGTTCTTCCGGCTCCGGCAACCACTTTGTTGAATTTGGGGTTATTGAAATAAAGGAAAAAGATGCAGTGCTGGGTGTGGAGGCGGGAGAGTACGTGGGTTTGCTGTCGCATTCCGGTTCCCGGGCGGTGGGTGCCAACGTGGCCAATCATTTTACCCGAATAGCCAAAGAAAAAAGAAAGCTGCAGCCTTCGGCCGCTAACCTGGCGTGGCTGAACTTAGACGAAGAAGACGGTGCTACCTATTGGATGGCCATGAACCTGGCGGGTGATTATGCCTCTGCCTGTCACCACGTCATTCATCAAAAAATTGCCGCAGCCCTGCGTATGGAACCGGTACGCAGGGTAGAAAACCACCACAACTTTGCGTGGAAAGAAATGCACGAAGGCGGGGAAGTGATTGTGCACCGCAAAGGCGCCACACCGGCGGGTAAAGATGTGCTGGGCATCATTCCCGGCTCGATGACGGCGCCGGGTTTTGTGGTGAAAGGAAGGGGCGAAGCAGCCTCACTGGCATCCGCCTCGCACGGTGCCGGCCGTAAAATGAGCCGTACGCAAGCTTTGAAGGAGCTAACGCATCATACCTTGCAGGAAACCCTCAGTCGTTATGGTGTTACTTTAATGGGCGGTGGACTGGATGAAGCGCCCTTGGCCTACAAGGACATTTACCGGGTGATGAAGGCGCAGCACGACCTGGTGGATACGGTGGGGCTGTTTCATCCTAAAATTGTAAAAATGGATGGATCGCTGCCGAAGCAGTGGAAAAAGAAAAAGAATGTGTTGATGGGTGAGTAGAGGGAACCCTATTGTATAGGGTTTTGAAGAACTTGTGACGCCTCTCCCTCCTGTCATGCTGAACTTGCTTCCGTATCTCCTTTGAACTTCTTTAAAAGTCCATATGGTAATAGTTGACAGTTGATAGATGACAGTGGACAGGAGAGAAATCTTCAAAAAACCCCATGTAGCAGTAGTTTTCAAAGGTCCATATGATTATTTACTGAACTCCAATAGTCAGCGCTTCTTACTTTTTCTCCCCGAAAAAGGGGAGCAAAAAGTTCAAGGCTGCCCTGATCGCTCCGCCCGTTTGGCCTTGACCACGCACAAGGAAGAAGTTATAAGTGGTAAGTAATAAGTTATAAGTTATGGAGCGTCCTATGATTTTTCGAAGAAGTTCAAATCCTTTTGCGTGCTAGGGTCAACTACTGCAGGCGCGGTATCCCGCTATACTGTTCCTACAGCAATATATCTCTGAAGCTAACGCGGGATAAGGCGCTGCATCAGTCTGACTGCCCGCCTTTTTGCTTGTGCCATTTAACTTTTGCCTTCAGCTTTCCGCCTTCTTTACTTATTACTTACAACTTACTACTTATCACTTCTTCTGTGGACTGTCGTCTGTGGACTGTGGACCTCCCTCCCCCTACAGGTCTTTTTCCATAATATAATGCGGGATGGTGATTTCATGAAACTCGTCGCCCACGCGGCGGTAGCCCAGTTTTTCGTAAAAGCCGATGGCGTTTTTGCGGGCGTGCATCGTCAGTTTTTTGTAGCCGCGGTCGCGGGCCAGGTTTTCGGCAAACTGCATCAGGGCGCGGCCAATGCCCTTGCCCTGCAGGTCGTTGATCACGGCCATCTGGCGCAGGCGGGCCGTGTGGAGGTCTTCTTCCACCAGCATGCAGCAGCCCAGCATCTGGTCGTCTTCGTAAGCCGCCATCAGCAAATGGTCTTTTTCCCTTTCCAGTTCCTCGGCAGAAAAACTCAACCCCAAAGGTTTGCGCAAGATGTCGTCGCGCAGCTTCAGCATCTGCTGGTAGGCGGGCGTACCATGATCAATTATTTTGAGGGCCATAGCTAACGGGTTGTGAGGGCTTCAATTTACAAATATCTGCACACACCACAAATTGCCAATTTTTTTAGAATTAACTTTCTGTGGCGGGTGGCATCATTTTTTAATTGTTTCTACTATTTTAGCGGCGAATTTTATTTAATGCAAAAACTTCTATTTTTGCACCACTATAACCAAACTTTTACAAAATGTCAGACATTGCAGCAAGAGTAAAAAAGATCATAGTTGACAAATTGGGCGTTGATGAAGCCGAAGTAACCAACGAAGCTTCTTTTACCAACGATTTAGGCGCGGACTCTTTAGACACAGTAGAATTGATTATGGAATTCGAAAAAGAATTCAACATTTCTATTCCTGATGAGCAAGCTGAAACCATCACCACAGTGGGCCAGGCCGTGTCTTATCTGGAAGAGCATGCTAAATAATGAGTAAACAATTCCGCTCCAACGGAATCAATGACTACCCGCCTTTGTTGTGAAAGAACAGCGAAGGCGGTTTTATCTTTCACAAAATTGTACCGCAGGCTATATGCAATTGAAACGGATCGTAGTAACCGGAATGGGATGCTTGACACCATTGGGTAACTCAATTACAGAATACTGGAACAACTTACGGAATGGTGTCAGTGGCGCCGATTTCATTACTTTATTTGATGCGTCAAAATTTAAGACCCGCTTTGCCTGCGAGATCAAAAACTTTGATCCTACTAATTATTTAGACCGCAAGGAAGCCCGCAAGCTCGATCGCTTTACCCAAACCGCGGTGGTGGCTTCCGACCAGGCCGTGCACGATGCCGGCATTGATAAAAACAACGTCAACCCCGATAGGGTAGGCGTGGTGTTTGCCTCCGGTATTGGCGGTTTATTGACCTTTCAGGAAGAGGTGACCAACTTTGCCAAAGGCGATGGTACGCCCCGCTTCAACCCGTTCTTTATTCCCAAAATGATCCTGGACATTGCCGCCGGGCACATTTCAATGCGTCATGGTTTTCGCGGACCCAACTTTGCCGTGGTCAGCGCCTGTGCCTCCAGCACCAATGCCATGATGGAAGCCATGAACCTGATTCGTTTAGGTAAGGCTGACATTATTATTACCGGCGGATCGGAAAGCGTGATTGGCGAAGCCGGCGTAGGTGGTTTTAACGCCATGAAAGCACTGAGCGAACGCAACGACGACCCTAAAACCGCCTCCCGCCCGTACGACAAAGACCGTGATGGCTTTGTAATGGGTGAAGCAGCCGGTGTACTGGTGTTTGAAGAACTGGAGCATGCCCTGGCCCGCGGTGCTAAAATTTATTGTGAAATCGTAGGAGCCGGTGCTACTGCCGACGCCCACCACATTACCGCCCCGCATCCTGAGGGACTGGGCGCCAAAAACGTCATGATCCAGGCGCTGGAGGATGCCGGTATGCAGCCTACGGAAATTGATTACATCAACACCCACGGTACTTCTACGCCACTGGGCGACACCGCCGAGGTAAAAGCAATTGTGGATGTATTTGGGGCACATGCCTACAACCTCAATATTTCTTCCACCAAGTCCATGACCGGGCACTGCTTGGGTGCAGCGGGTGTAATTGAAGGAATGGCCTGTATTATGAGCGTGCAAAATGACATTGTACCGCCTACCATCAACCATTTTACCGACGATCCGGACCTGGACCCCAAGCTGAATTTTACATTCGGCACCGCGCAAAAGCGTACAGTCAATGCCGCCCTGAGCAATACGTTTGGCTTTGGCGGTCATAATGCCTGTGTTATTTTCAAAAAATACACTGCCTGATACGGTTTTGCATTATCTTCATTAAAAGAGGCAACCTTATTTGTGGATTTTTGGAAGCAACTATTTAAAAAACACTCCGGTTCTACCTTTAAGAAAGGACTGAAAGGTATCCTAGGCTATTCGCCCAGCAACATCTCGCTGTACAAAACTGCGCTGACCCACCGTTCGGTAAAAGAAACCAGTGCCGAAAACAACGAACGGCTGGAGTACCTGGGCGATGCGATCCTGAGTGCCCTTATTGCCGATTATTTGTTTAAGCGTTACCCGTATAAAGAAGAAGGTTTTTTAACCGAAATGCGCAGCAAAATGGTGAACCGCCAGCAGCTGAACGACATAGCGGTAAAGATGGGGCTGAAAAAGATTACCGTTTACAACAAGTCCGACGCTTCGCTCAAAACCAGCCAGATCTTTGGCAATACCCTGGAGGCGCTGGTAGGGGCGGTCTACCTGGACAAAGGCTACAAAAAAACCAGCAAATGGGTGAGCGAACACATCATTATTCCCCACATGTTTGTAGACGACCTGGAGGTGCTGGAAATCAACCACAAAAACAAGCTGTACGGCTGGGCCAATAAAAACGGCAAGCAGCTGGAGTTTGAAACCCTGCACGAACAAATGGAAAACGGCCGCCGCCTGTTTACTATTGGTGCCGTGATCAATGGAAAAGTAATTGCCGAAGGCAAGGCCTTCAATAAAAAAGATGCCTCCCAGATTGCGGCACAACTGGCCGTGGAAAAACTCAACATCGTCAATTCCGATTCTCCCGGCGGTGACCATTAAACTTTTTTAACCACTTTCTTTCCTGCTGCTGTCCTTTCGGGCCCTCCTTTATTTCTTTCAACTTTTTTCCTGCTGTTGCCATCTGTTATAAGTCTTGAAGGCGCTGTTTTCATGTTTTCTTTCTTACCCTATTAAAGTGAAGGTGCTAAGGGTATCCTTTATATTATAATTATTGGGCGTGAAAATGGGCTGGTAGTGAAAACCGCAATTCACTTTAGCATAAATACGCACTGAAGGAGTCAAAAAGGATAATATTTAGCCTGGTATTTATGAAAAACTAGGAAAAAACACCTAGGTAGTAAATATTTGATAATCAAATGATAGTGCAGAAAATACGCTGCTAAAAAGTAGAAATACCTAAAAAATAGTAAAAATACTTTGCGTTTACGGGGGGTGGACTATACATTTGCACCATCAAATAAACACAGTAAGCATATATACTTATGAAAAAATAACTGGTTTATTTATCCATCCTAAGAAAAGCTGTAAAAAACCGTACTATGAGAAAATTCTACTTTTTTGTCCTGTCTTTCTTTTTCCTCACTTCGTTGAATGCTCAGCCTAATGTAGTTGTTGTAAATAAAGGTAACTGGAAGGAACGTAATACCTGGAGCTTAAAAAAAGTGCCTCAGAACGGTGATGCGGTTAACGTACCCAAAGGTTTTACAGTGGTGATTGATGGAAACATCAAAGCCCAGGACCTGCATATCAATATTGAAATTTACGGTGAGCTGGAGCTGTTAAATGGTAAACTGGAGCTGGGATATAATTCAAGAATAACGTTATTTGAAGGCGGTAAGATTGTAACCGGCAAGAAAAATGATGCGGATAAAATCATTATTGGCGATGTAGCAAAGTATACGGGAAGAGAAGGGGTTTTAAGCGGGCCTTTGGTTGCCAGCCGGACCACCAGCATAGCGCCTATGGGTTTTATGAAATCTGAACCCATCATTTTACCCGTTAAGTTCGCCGGTTTTAGTGTCAGCAGCCGCAACGGCGATGTGCTGGTACAATGGTCTACGGCCGAAGAAGTAAATGCCGCTTATTTTGAAGTGGAGCGCAGCTATGACGGCGCCAGCTGGGCTGCCATCGGTCGCGTAGCCGCTGCCGGCCATACGACACAACTCAATCAATACAGCTATACCGATAAAAGTGCCATGGGAACTACCCTATATTATCGCATACGCCAGGTAGACCACGATGGAAAAGCTATGCACACGATCGTGCAATCTCTTAAAAAAGCCATATCAGGCGGAGTAACTATTATTGCCGCGCAGCAAAAAGTAGCCGTTCAGTTTGCACAGCCGGTAAAAGGCAGGGTAGAACTGCAACTGGTAAGCGTTAGCGGCCATGTCATTTCCCGCCAGGTAGTTGACAGCGCGGCCGGTTTGGTAGTGCTGCAATCAGCCACCGCTTTAAAAGGCCATTATTTTATCACCGTGAGCAATGGCCAGGATGTACATGCGAGCCAACAAGTAGTGCTATAGGGTTTTAAATGTTCGAGAAAAAGGGCCCGGTTTTTTGACCGGGTTTTTGTTTTCTGCAAACGATCGTTACCATTATATAATAGGGAAACAGGTATTTGGGCAAGTGCGAAGTTCTTTCCGCTTTCAGTCTACCAGTCTGTCAGGGCTGCGGCAGGCGCTGCTCCTGGCAAAGCTCTATCAGCACACTATTGGTGGCCTTAGGGTGTAAAAAGCACACCAGCTTGTTGTCCGCTCCTGGTTTGGGTTGCTCGTTCAGCAGGGTAAAACCTTCGCTTTTCAGGCGTTCCATTTCTGCGTATATATCGGCTACTTCAAAGGCCAGGTGGTGGATGCCTTCGCCTTTTTTTTCTATAAAGCGGGCTATCACACCGTCAGCAGTAGTGGATTCCAGCAATTCAATCTTGGTTTCGCCTTTTTGAAAAAATGCAGTGGCTACATTTTCCGTTGCTACTGTTTCTGTTTTATAGCAAGGCGTGTTCAGCAGTTTTTCAAACAAGGGTATGGACTGCGAAAGTGATTGTACGGCAATGCCAATGTGTTCAACTTTGAGCATGAAGGGGTTTTTAGAATTATGGTAAAATTAAAGTCAAACAAACCTATTAACCTTTTGGTACCGCCATTTTGCGGTAAATTTGTTCTTTGATAAATGGTTAAAAATGCTATGCTGAAGCTGCCTATATACCTGGATCATAACGCTACCACACCCTGCGACCCACGGGTAGTGGAAGCCATGATGCCGTATTTTACGCAAAGCTTTGGCAATGCGGCCAGCCGCAGCCATGTATTTGGCTGGCAGGCCGAAGAAGCGGTGGAGCATGCCCGGGAGCAGGTGGCCCGGCTGATTGGTGCAGAGCCCAAAGAAGTGGTTTTTACCTCCGGTGCCACCGAAGCCGACAACCTGGCCATCAAAGGCGTGTATGAAACTTATGCCGCTAAAGGCAACCACATTATTACGGTCAGCACGGAACATAAGGCGGTGCTGGATACCTGCCGGCACCTGGAAAAACTGGGGGCGGAGGTAACTTATTTGAAAGTAAACCGGGAGGGCCTGATTGACCTGCAGGAGTTGGAAGCAGCCATCAAACCCACGACCATACTGGTAGCGGTGATGTATGCCAACAACGAAACCGGCGTGGTGCAGCCTATGAAAGAAATTAGTGCTATTGCCAGAAAGCAGGGTGTGCTGGTGTTTAGCGATGCCACACAGGCGGTGGGTAAAATACCGGTGAACGTGAATGAAGATGGAATTGACCTGCTGGCCCTGTCGGCTCATAAGATGTATGGTCCTAAGGGGGTAGGTGCCTTGTATGTGCGCCGTAAAAGCCCGCGGGTAAAACTGGCGGCCCAGATGGATGGCGGCGGCCACGAAAGAGGCATGCGCAGCGGTACCCTGAACGTGCCGGGTATTGTGGGCCTGGGTAAAGCCTGTGCACTGTGCCAGGCCGAAATGCAGCAGGAGGCAGAGCGCTTAAGCGGGCTGCGGGATATGCTGGAACAGGCGCTGCTGCAGCTGGAAGCCACTTATGTAAACGGCAGTTGCGAACATCGCCTGCCGCACGTAAGCAACCTTTCGTTTCAACACGTGGAAGGTGAAGGCCTGCTGATGGCGATCAATAAAGAAATTGCCTTGTCCTCTGGTTCGGCTTGTACGTCGGCTTCGCTGGAGCCGTCGCATGTGCTGAAAGCCATGGGGCTGAGCGACGACCTGGCACACAGTTCGCTTCGGTTTGCTTTAGGCCGGCATACCACTAAAGAAGAAATTACGTATATTATAGAGCGGGTTTCAAAAGCCGTGGTGCAGCTGCGGGAGCTGAGCCCGGTATGGGAAATGTATAAAAAAGGAGTGGACCTGAGCGATGTACAAGGCCGGGTTCATTATCAATAATTTTAAAAAGCAAGTTTAATACAAAGCATATGGTAGCAGCAGAAAATGCAATATTTGTGAGTGACAAGGCCAAGCAAAGAATACAGCAGTTGCTGGCAGAAGGCGAAATGGCCAACGATCCCTCTTACTTTTTGCGGGTAAGCGTGGTAGGCGGCGGTTGCTCCGGCCTGAGCTATAAACTGGATTTTGACAAGGAGCAAAAGCCCACCGACCAGGTGTTTGAACACAATGGCGTAAAGGTGGTAACCGATCTGAAAAGCTTTTTGTACCTGGTGAATACCACTTTGGAGTATTCCGAGGGCCTGAACGGCAAAGGGTTTTATTTTAATAATCCCAATGCCAGCCGCACCTGCGGTTGCGGCGAAAGCTTTGCTGTATAAAAAGAGACCTTTTCCGGTGATAACACATCCCGCTCTTTAGCGGGATTTTTTAATCACAGATTTCGCGGATTTGAAAAAGATTTCGCAGATGTCAGAACCATGATTTGGGGGATTAGGGGATGAGGGAGGAGTTGTAAGTTGTAAGTATTAAGTTTTAAGTTGAGGAAGAAGGCAAAAGTTAAAAGGCAAAACCAAGAAAGTAGAGCAGTCAGGCTGGTGCAGCGCCTTATCCCGCGATAACTCCAGACACATTTTGATTTAGGAACTGCGTAGCGGGATACAGCGCCTGCAGTGTTTCAGCATAACACGCAAAAAGACTCAACTCTTTTAAAAGCCCATACCTGAAAAGACAAGTCAAATTATCTACAATTCATTAAATAAGACACATTGCTGTAGGGAGGGTTGCTGTGCGTGGGCCGGCTAAACGGGCGGAGCCATCGGGTTGGCCTTGAACTTTTTGCTCCCCTTTTTCGGGGAGAAAAATAAGAAAGGCTAACTTCTGGAGTACAATACATAATCACATGGAGTTTTAAAAGAACTGCTATAGGGCGTTTTAAAGAAGTTACTATATAGGTTTTACAAGAGTTGGATCTGAGAATACGCAGATCTTAAGCAAAGATTTCGCAGATGATGAGCCGTATGGGGTTTTAAAGAGGTTTGATTACAGGTTATGCAGCTTGTGCAGACGGTATGGACTTTTGAAGAATTTGGTTGATTTGAAGCAACAGCTGAAAAACATTCAAAAGCCCATACGTCAGTACGAAAGCTGAAATAGCGGTTAGAGCTTGACCTCCCTCTCCTTCAGGAGAGGGAGTGAGGGTGAGGTGTTTTACCATTTTTACCACCGGCAAAATCCGGCCGAAACCCAAAAGAAACCACAAGAAACAAGGATTAACAGGATGTTTATACTGGATTGCCGGTTGAAGCGTTGCTCTGGTAATAACAATTTCTAAGTCACATTCACCAGATTAAGTATTTTCCGTTTTTAAATTTTTACTTTTTACTTCTTCATGTGGTCCATTTGTAAAAAAGAACTTCGGCAGTTTTTCAGCAGTCTCACCGGCTTTATCGCCATAATTGTTTTTTTGGTGGTGAATGGGCTGGTGCTGTTTGTTTTCCGCAACAACATACTGGAAAACGGCTATGCCACCCTGGATGAATTTTTTGCCTTTGCGCCCTGGATCTTGATCTTTTTGATTCCGGCCATTACCATGCGCAGCTTTGCCGATGAGTACCGGAGCGGCACCTTTGAAGTGCTCCGCACCCGGCCCCTGCCCAGCTGGCAAATTGTCGCCGGCAAGTTCTGGGGCAGCCTGATTGTAGCCCTCATTGCCCTGCTGCCTACCTTAGTTTATTATATCACCATTAACCAGTTGGCTGCTACCAGCGGTATTGATGCCGGTGCGGCAGCGGGCTCCTACCTGGGCCTGGCCTTTTTAACCGCCGTGTTTACCGCTATCTCCATCAGTATCAGTTCCTTTACGGCTAATGCGGTGGTGGCTTTTATTATCAGCCTCATTGCCTGCGTGCTGCTGTATTATGGCTTTACGGCCATCAGCCAGCTGGCCGTTTTTCAAAACGGGGCCGATTATTTTATTGAAATGATGGGGATCGACTTTCATTACCAAAGCATCAGCCGCGGCGTGATCGATACCCGGGATGTGGTGTATTTCCTGAGCCTGATCTTTTTCTTTTTATTCATGACCCAACAAAACCTGCAGAAGCGATAATCCATGCGTATGAAAACATTTCCTAAAAAAAGGCTGTGGTGGATAGGACTGGCAGGGGCTTTGGTGGCCATCAATTTGCTGGCGGCAGGTTTTCACCAGCGTTTTGACCTGACCGAAGAAAAGCGGTATTCTTTAAGCCGCTCCACCCGTGACCTGCTGCGCAGCCTGGACGACGAGCTGGTGATCCAGGTGTTTTTAAAAGGCGATTTCCCGGCCGGGTTCCGCAGGCTGAGCAATACCACGGAGGAATTTGTTTCGGTTTTAAAAGAAGCCAACCCGACAGCGATCCGCTACCAGTTTATTAACCCTCAGGACGAAGTAGCGCAAGGAATTACCTGGGCCGACTCTTTAAGCCGTGCCGGTGTGGCACCCATCAATTTAAGCGTTCAGGTAAAGAGCGGACAGGAAAACAAACTGGCCTTTCCCTATGCCATCGTTACTTATAAAGGAAAATCCGGGCTCGTACATCTTTTTCAAAGCAGCAAGCGCAACCTGCAGCCCGAAGACTTGGCCAATGCGGAAGCGGCAATGGAATACCAGTTTGTGAAAACGATCAATCACCTGATTAATCCTGCCCGTCCGCTGGTGGGTTATGCCGTGGGTAATGG
>JAEWAC010000157.1 GCA_023391895.1 Bacteroidota bacterium | reverse complement strand
TTTAATAAGCCAGTAGCCGGCCACAGGCAATGATGGCCATCCAGACGACTATAGAGATCAGGGCGGCGGCCTTGGCACCTGGCGGCGGCATGGTATTTTCCTTGCCAGCGGGAAGGGATGGACGGGTAAAACGATGGAAAACCAGTGCGTTCAAACCAGCCGCTGCCAGCAAAGCCATTTTCAACCAGAACACCGGATCGTGGCCCAGGGTGGCAGCAGTGGTGATGAAAAGCAACAGGCCGGATGGCACAACCAGCCGCAACCCTCTTTTGGACCAGGGCAGCAAATGCTGCGCCAGGGCCGGAATCGGTACCTGTCTGGAAAAGCCCAGTAAACGAAGGTCAAACAGAAAAGCAGGTCCTGCCAAAAGCACAATACCGCTTATGTGCACGATTTCCAGACCAGGATATAACCAGGTGGACTGGCGAAGGGCAACCGCAAGGGAAGAGTCTTCTAACCATTGTAGCATAGCAGACTGGTCGGATTGGAGAATAATCTGTGAACGCTACCGTAGTTCATAGTTCTTTCCTTCAATGAAAATGCGTTCTGCCCGCATTTCATCACGAACTTCTTTATGCGGATACCCTACCACTTTTAGGGTTGTGCCTTTTTTCAGCATGGCGGCTGTAAGGCCCCGGGCATTCATGCGGCTGACCGGGGCCAGCACCACGGTCCAGGTTTTATTGTTTTGTTTTACGGTAGCCACTACGTGTGGGTTTTCATAAACCGACTCCTGGATAATGCCGGTATAGTCCAGTACTTTTTCCTGGTCATAACTGGCCCAGCCGTGGTGAAGGGGTTTAAACGCGATACAGGGCAAAAAAACCAGCGCCAGGGCGATGCTTTTGGGAAAAATCATAACCTTTGGTTTCGTTCTTTTAAAGATACATTTTTGGTGAAAATAAATGTATAAAAGTACTCATGTATCAATAGGCGCCAGTCACCTGGTTTTTGAGCTGTCAATAGGGCGGGCAAGATCAGTGATATTCTACTGACCAAAACAGCAATCCATACGCCGCACACATGTTCTTATTATTTAACCAAGCCAATCAACTGTCCGTAAGAACCGGTATACCTCATTTAAGGGACATCATGAGGGTAGTAAGGGGTAGTTATAAAGGTAAAATGCATGGTTGGTAAGCCCTACCGCCAGGTATGGCTTGGTTCATCAGACTTTTCAAGTGGACCGAAGGCGGCCAGCACGGTGCATGTTGAATAAAGGGCGCGTGCTTGTGCCTTGAAATATCAGCAGGCAGGTTTGGATGGCGGCTTCACAGGGGCCGGCACAGGTAGGGAGTTAGCCCCTTGAACCGGCATCGGAACCACGGCTGAAGGCGGTGAACTATCGGTACGGACGGTAGTGCTGGTTGACCTCGATGTAGGCCATAAATAAAGCTTTAGGATTACACCGCTCCCGGTAGTTTGAACTAAGGGAAGGGATCCATACCTTTAGCGAAAGGCAGCCCCATTTGGCACCCCCCGCCGTTCGTTAGAATTTAAAAAACCATTCCCTCCGTATGCGTGCACAGGACATCATCGATAAACTGAAACTAATCCCCCATCCTGAAGGCGGATTTTATAGGGAGACCTACCGGTCTGGTTATAGAATCGTCAATGACAAAAATGAAAATAGAAATCTCAGTACTGCTATCTATTACTTATTGGAAGCGGAGGAGAAATCGCTGTTCCACCGGATTCAATCAGATGAATTATGGTTTTTTCATTTAGGACAACCATTAGAAATAATATTAATTGAGGACGCACGTCTAACCACCATCATGCTGGGTAATGACATTGAAAATAACGAAGTTCCTCAGATAACAATCCCTGCAAATACGTGGTTTGCGGCCCGGGTTAAAAATGGGAAAGGGTTTGCACTGGTCAGTTGTACGGTTGCTCCCGGCTTTGATTTTGAAGACTTTGATTTGGCTAAAAGAGAAGAATTGATGCAACAGTTTGCGCATTTGAAAGAAGTTATTGAAATATTTACCTAAGGGGCCATAAAACTACAGCTCACCCGGGTGTCCCATGTAATGAGATCGCTGGGGGCTCCGGAAGCGGAGTTTTACCGAATCAATCTGGCTGCCAATGGCATAAATGACCCTGACTGGTGCTTCTGGGCATTGAAGTCCTCCAGGCAAAACAGGCTCACTTGCCAGCGGTGGGTACCCTGGACATAAGCCTTACAATACACCTTAGACCTACAAAGCCTCCCACGCTTTGAAGTATCAGAGGGGAGCCATACCCTTATTGCAAGACTAATACCCTTTTGGCGCCCGCTGGCGTTCGTCCGGATTCATTAACACCAGGGAAAGGCCTCAGACAGTTGGTTTTGGTTCGAAGTCGTTTTCGCTACTGCCGGGAAGAAAGCCGATCTTAGAGGTGTCATTAAAACACAAAGGAGGCTACCATGAAAGTGCAACACATCACCCTTGCCCTGACAGTGTTGAACCTGGTCCTAATGACCTTTTTGTTGTCGCAGTTGCATCCAGTAGGAGCGCAACAGCAGCCACCAAGCGTTTCGCCGGTCCTGCGGGGGCGTGCGCTTGAAATTGTGGACAGTCAAGGAAGAGTTCGGGCCAGTATCACCATACAACCGCCGGTGTCGGTAGATGGGAAGCACTACCCGGAAACCGTACTGTTGCGATTAATTGAATCCAATGGCAAGCCCCTGGTAAAGCTCGGTTCCGCCGAGAACGGTTCGGGATTAACCCTCGTCAATGCTTCGGATGAAGGGGTGCTGATCCACGGGTACAATGAAGGCAGCTTTGTCCAACTCACACATAAAGGCAAAGAACGGGTAATTGAACCTTAAAGGTTTCCCTAGATTTACCAAAATTATTATCTCCATTGGCCGGAACGGTAAAAAGGGCGGTTGAGGCGGGTCGTTTTCGTTAGACCAAAACCGGGAGATTGTCGATGTTTTCAGAGTGAGCAGGGAATGATTGTTGGAAGGTTTTAGGTAAAACAACCCTATATGTTAGTGTAGGGTAAGTATCCCTTGAGTGAGGCCAAAGTCCCATTGTTTTATGTTCCTGGAGGGTAGCGGTTATGGTTGTCCAGATGGTATCTTGTCAGTTGGGATAGTAAGTATGGGGAGGCTTTCCATCTATTTGGATAGTGGCTGTGATGCTCCATCTTAAGCAATAAGGCGTAGCCAATGGTAAATGGATAAAGCATACAACACCGGTTTTCTTTTCGCACATGGGAGCAGGATAGGGTAAAATTAGGAGCCCTGATATGCCAGCGGGAATGTTCAGATTCTGCTCTGGTAGGGTATTGGAATGTGATACAGAATTGTTGTTTGGAAATGATTGGTCGCAAAAGAAAAAAGGATGGCAAAAACTATGAGAGACAGTAGCCCAACTGTAAAGCCGATGGTAAATAATGCATAGCAACCTTAAAGGAAATGGTGCCAAAGGAACTGTGTAGCCTGCCACCAGCCAGGAACTGAGCCCGAAAACGGTTATATGTGAGGCTACAAAAATATAATTACTTGCTCTGGTATGCTTAACAAAGGTAACATATGAAGGAAAAGGCTTCAAAATAGGCCCAGTTTGCTACTGTCACATGCTTCCGAACTTCTAAGAATAAACATTTACAAAACGCTTTGTACATTCAGAAAACCAATGGGTAATTCAGTTTTACCTTCTGTAGCGAGATCAGCAAGAATCTCACCAACTATGGGTACAAACTTGAACCCATGGCCGCTGAAGGCACCTGCTATGGCGATACGACCATCATGTTGTGGTAGCAAATCAATGATAAAGTTTCCTTCAGGGCTGTTGGTGTACAAACAGCTTTTTATGTCTACTATTTCTTCAAAGGCATCAGGCATATATTTATCAAGTATGTAACGCAACTTCTGTACTTCTTCAGCAAAAGCAAAGTTGTCTTTATCTTCTGGGGTCACTTGGCTACCTGTATAATGATGTGCAATCTTTATTCCTGGAGGATTGTGATATTTGGCGGCAGGCAAGGCTGGAAATCCGTAGAAAAATCCCGGGAAATTCTCATCAGTTATAAACCAGCAAGGTAAATTGCCCATTGTAAACGGTTCCCATCTTTTGGGCTTTACCCATGCCATCAATTGTAGAGTAACCTGTAGCTTTTCTTTCAATAGGGGTATAAGTTCTGGTGTCCATGGACCGGCTGTGATGACTAATTTCTTGGTTGTATAAACAGCTTTGCTTGTTTTTACATGGATGTCGTTGCCCTTGTCTGTCCAGTTCAATATCTTTTCTGCTGTTTTTATGGTGGCCCCACATCTTATGGCAGCTTCATAATAAGCAAGTATGGTTTTCTCCACCAGTACGAAACCGGCGTCCTGCTCCAAGATTTTTACATAGTTTTCAGGCAAGTGAAACTGATGAAAGGTTTCTTTATCTTCATTGTGGCCGACATTTTCCAAAGGGATATTATAGGCAGCAGCAGATGTTCTTATGCCCTTTATCAATTTGCTTTCTGGCGGTGCCATGTATAGCAATCCGGTTGGATAGTATAGCTGCGTGCCGGCCATTGCTTCAAGGCTTTTCCAATTGTTGTACGCTTTCTGTAAGAGCGGTACATAGTCAGGGTGCTCGTAATAGGCTTTGCGTATGATCCTGCTTTGGCCTGTGTGTGAACCCCTTTCATGCGGAATATGAAATTGATCAATGCCCAGCACGTTATATCCCCTTTGTGCCAGATAATAACAGGCAGATGAGCCCATAGAGCCAACACCTAGTACAATGACATCAAAGCTGTTTTTGTTATGGACGGATGGTTGCCGATGCTGTTGTTCCATTTAAAATGTATTTCAGAGTCCATGGATGGCCCGACGTATTTAAGAAGCCAGCAGGGCACCATACGCTTTTGCAATTTCGGAACCTACTTTTGCATTATGTTTCACGAGCGCTATATTGGCCTGCAGGCTTTCTCCCCTTGTATGATCTGCAATGTATTGTAGCAGAAAGGGGGTGACTTGCTTGCCTTTTACCTTCTGTTGGTTTGCCGCATGCATGGCTGCCTGTATCTGCAATTCCATTTCCTCAAAAGGTATTTCCAGCTTTTCAGGAATAGGATTGGCAATCAGTACGGACCCTTTTAATCCTGACTGCCACTTGATATGCAGCATGTTTGCTATCTCACTTGCGTCTTCCGCCCTTAGCGGGGATCCAAAGCTGCTTTTGCGCGAGTAAAAGCTGGGGAACTCGTTTTGACCAATCGTTACAACAGGAATGCCTTGGGTTTCCAGGTATTCCAGTGTCAGTTCAATATCCAGAATTGATTTGATGCCAGATGATACCACCGCCACAGAAGTATGTGCCATTTCTGTAAGATCGGCAGAAATATCCATGGTAGAGGTGGCGCCTCTATGTACGCCCCCAATGCCCCCGGTTGCAAAGATGCCTATACCAGCCATATAGGCAATGCGCATGGTAGCGGCTACAGTGGTGGCCCCGTATAGGTTTTTGCTGATGACATAGGGCATATCCCTTAGGCTTACTTTCCATACATTCTTTGCACTGCCCAGCAGTTCAATCTGTTGTAGAGAAAGTCCTACGCAATACTTTCCCTGTACAATGCCAACCGTGGCCGGGACGGCACCATTTTCCTTAATGACTGCTTCTACGGCCAAAGCAGTTTCTATATTCTGCGGGTATGGCATACCATGAGCAATGATGGTTGATTCCAGCGCAACAATCGGTTGTTTCTCCTGAATAGCCTTTTGTACCTCCGGATGAATTTGCAGAAAAGGATTCATACTAAAAGATACTTATTCAAAACGGCATTTCAGCGCGTCGGATGTATAAAAGTAGGAAGGATGTCTGATGAGTAGGTATGTTACAGGCAAAGCCATCAAGTCAGGAAAGGTTTAAAAGTTTGATTTAGATATGGTATGTTCTGCGGGCTTTACGAGGGGTTTGAAGAAGGTAGGCACCTGAACAGAATAGCAGGATTATGATTAAGGTCATGGATTTAATACAGGGTTTTTAACCTAAAATTGATTACATTGTAGTAGTCAAATAAATGACTGCATGCAATACCCACCGGTTCAAAACTTCATTGGTGGACAATTTGTTGCTTCCGCTGCCACCTCCGCTCTACAAGTTATATCACCTGTAGATGGACAGTTATTATCAACAGTGCCTATGTCCACAAAAACAGATCTTGACTATGCTGTAAATACGGCCAACACAGCCTTTGTCAACTGGTCGCAAATACCTATAAAAGAGCGTGTGCAGGTATTCTTCCGTTACAAATTCTTGCTGGAAAAGAACATGCAGGGTCTGGCAGCCCTTTGTTCACAGGAGAATGGAAAAACCATGGGTGAATCCATTGCTGAAATTGAAAAGTGTATTGAACTGACAGAGTTTGCCTGTTCGCTGCCGCAGCTGATAACCGGGGAAGTACTGGAAGTAAGTAAGGGCGTTGAATGCCGTACAGAACACGTTCCTTTAGGTGTGGTGGCGTCCATTGTTCCCTTCAATTTTCCCAGCATGGTACCCCATTGGACCATACTTAATGCTATTGTACTGGGCAACTGCATGATACTGAAACCTAGTGAAAAAGTGCCCTTAAGTGCCGGTAAAATTGCAGCCCTTTTGAAAGAAGCCGGTTTACCGGATGGTGTGTTGGGTATTGTTCATGGCGATGCAAAAATGGTAGAGGCCATTTGTGATCACCCCGGCATTGAGGCCATATCATTTGTTGGTTCTACCCACGTGGCGAAAAGCGTTTACCAACGGGCTACAAGCAATTTTAAAAGATGCCTTGCATTGGGCGGCGCCAAAAATCATCTGATGGTGATGCCCGATGCTATACCTGCAATGACAGCACAAAACATAGCTGCATCGATGAGTGGCTGCGCCGGTCAGCGGTGCATGGCGGCATCCGCCATGATTGCAGTAGGGGATGTAGACCATATCATCAGCAAAATAGTGGAAGAAGCACAGAAGGTAATTCCAGGGGAGAACCTGGGCGCTGTTATCAGCAAAGCATCAAAAGAGCGTATAGAGAAATATATTACAGAAGCCGAACAACAGGGTGCCGAAGTATTGCTGGATGGTCGTGGTGCAACAGTCGCCGGCAAAGAAAATGGAACCTATGTCGGACCCACCATTATTGATCATGTAAAGCCGGATATGGCCGTGGCGAAAGAAGAAATTTTTGGCCCGGTCATCAGCATTATGCGTACAAAAACAGTAGAGGAAGCACTGGCGATTGAAAATAGAAGTTCCTATGGAAATGCGGCATCCGTGTTCACTCAAAATGGAGGCGTTGCCCGCTATATTATGGAAAAAGCCAATGCCGGCATGATCGGTGTAAACGTTGGGGTGCCTGTTCCGCGTGAGCCTTTTTCTTTTGGTGGGTGGAATGAAAGCAAGTTTGGTGTTGGTGACATTACAGGTAAAAGTTCTATCGGGTTTTGGACAAAGCTGAAAAAGTCCACCATTAAATGGAATCCGGAATCTGGTGTCAACTGGATGAGCTAAAAGGCGTTTTAAAAGGTTTATTGGACGTCACGAACTACCTGATAAATGCTTAAGAGGTACATCAATTTCCGTCACTATGCATTACTGATTGGCGATCACTATTTCATTACCAGTAAGCATAAAAAAGTGGAAATCTTAGCGCTAAAAACAGCAGCCAGCGAGATCCTGCAGGATAATCTCGATTACACCCTTTTTTCCTGGAGTAAGCAGAAAGGAATTGAGCCTATTGCTGTTAAATATGCGGAAGGTGTTTACCTGTATGATTATGAAGGTAAGCGTTATATAGATTTTTCTTCAGGGCTAATGAATGTCAATATTGGCCACGGCAATCAACGTATAACAGAAGCAGTAGTCCGGCAAATGCAAGAGGTAAGCTATGTTGCACCCAATTGTGTTACAAGAGTCCGTGGTGAGTTGGGTAAAAAACTGGCAGCAATCTGTCCCGGTGACCTGAAAAAATCTTTTTTTACTGTTTGTGGTGCCACCGCGGTTGAGAATGCCATTAAACTAGCAAGAATTTATACCGGAAGGCACAAGGTATTAAGCCGATACCAATCCTACCACGGCTCCTCCTATGGTGCCCTATCTGCCGGTGGCGACCCCAGGCGATTAGCAGCAGATGCACAACAGGCACCCAATTTTATACACTTCGACCTTCCTTACTTGTATCGCTGGGACTATGGTGAAGCCTCTTTATTGAAAGAATCTGTTGCTGCGCTGGAACGCCTCATTGCCTATGAAGGCCCAAGGAGTATAGCCGCCATTCTACTGGAAGGGGAATCCGGGTCTTCCGGTTGTCTTAAATACCCTGTTGGCTATTTAAAAGCCGTTCGAAACCTCTGCAATAAACATGGCATGCTGTTGATTATCGATGAGGTGATGAGCGGCTTTGGTCGTACCGGCAAGTGGTTTGGCTTTCAGCACCATGGAATTATTCCGGACATGATCACCCTGGCAAAAGGACTGACCTCAGGCTACCTGCCATTGGGCTGCCTGATGGTGAGCCAAAAGATTGCCGCCAGTTTTGATGATCAGGTGCTTCCATTAGGGCTTACGTACAATGCCCACCCTGTTAGTTGTGCCGCTGCACTGGAAACGCTGAAGATATATGAAGAGGAAGACCTGGTAGAAAAAGCGGCTGCCATGGGCCACTATGTGGATGAGCAGATGCACCTGTTACAACAAAAGCACTCAAGTATAGGGGACTGGCGAAATACAGGATTATTGGGTTGTATTGAACTGGTAAGGAACAAAACCACCAAGGAACCAATGGCACCTTTCAACGCCAGTGCCGCAGAAATGGCAGTGATGAATCACGTAGCTGCTAAGATCAGGGAATTGGGTATGTACACTTTTGTACGCTGGAGCTACATTTTTATTGCGCCTCCCTTGTGCGTGACCCATGAGCAGATTGATGAAGGCATTGCCATCATCAGCGAAGCCATCCATATAGCTGATGAACAGGTGCAATAGCACCAGGTTCAATAAAAAGTTCTTAAAAACCCTTTATGTTTTGTAATGAACCACCAAAACCTTCCACATGAAAGAGAGCCAGCAGTATCCATCATCACTTTACAATAAAGATCTTGCTATTGTGCCGGTAGAAAAGCGTACATGGGGCACATGGAACTATACGGCGCTTTGGATCAGTATGAGCCTGTGCATTCCAACCTATATGCTGGCCAGCTCACTGATTGGTGGCGGCATGAACTGGTGGCAGGCCATTCTAACTATTTTTTTGGGCAATATAATCGTTCTGATACCCATGGTGCTGAACGGACGTGCCGGCGCCAAGTACGGCATTCCATTTCCAGTATTGGCAAGGGCAAGCTTTGGGATAAAGGGGGCCAATATACCTGCTCTTTTAAGGGCTATTGTGGCCTGCGGCTGGTTTGGCATCCAAACATGGATCGGTGGGTATGCTCTTTACCAAATGCTGCACCTCTGGGTGCCTGCTGTTGACAGTCTGCCGCAAGTATTTCCAGCTTCTTTTGGCTTGCAGACTGCACCCGCTATTACGTTTTTGTTGTTCTGGCTACTGAACATGTTAGTCGTATATTGGGGGGCAGAAAGCATCAGAAAGCTGTTGGTTTTCAAAGCTATCTTTTTGCCATTGGCTGCCTTATTGTTATTATTTTGGGCTATTTCTGCCGCACATGGCTTGGGGCCTATATTGGAAACACCTTCTAAGTTTACTGATAGCCAGGCTTTCTTTAAATTCTTCTTTCCGGCACTGACTGGTATGGTGGGTTTTTGGGCTACCCTTTCGCTCAACATCCCGGACTTTACCCGCTACGCTAAAAACCAGCAGGTGCAGGTGAAGGGGCAATCTATCGGCTTGCCTACTTCCATGACTCTATTTGCATTTATAGGCGTTGTAGTTACATCGGCAACCACCCTTATTTATGGTACAACCATCTGGGATCCCGTGGTTCTGGCAGGCAGGTTTGAAAACAAATTACTGGTTAGTGCTGCTATGATTGCCATTGCGATATCTACGCTGGCAACCAACATTGCCGCTAATATGGTAAGCCCTGCTAATGATTTTGCAAACCTTGCGCCTGCAAAGATCAACTTTAGAAGAGGCGGTTACATCACTGGCGTTATCGGCATTCTCATCCTTCCGTGGAAATTAATAGCCGATCCTAATGGCTACATTTTTACATGGCTTGTTGGCTACTCAAGTTTACTAGGCCCTATTGGCGGTATTATGATTGTAGATTACTTTTTTATACGGCATCAAAAGCTTTTTGTAAATGATCTGTACCAGCAGAAAGGGGCATATACCTATCATAAAGGATTCAATATGATTGCCATCCTTGCCTTACTGGCGGGCATATTACCCAATGTGCCTGGCTTTTTGATAACTATAAATGTTGTAGGTAAAGATGCTTTCTGGCCATGGATTACCAACCTTTATCATTATGCATGGTTTGTTGGCTTTCTTATTGCCGGTGCTTCTTACTTTATGCTGATGCGCAGCAAAGAAGTTCATGCGTCTTCAACCAGTATTCCGCTAACAGAAGAACCGGCCAGCTATGTCACTACTCATTAAGAACGGACGCATTATTACTGTGTCAGAAGACCAGTTGGGGGATATCTATATTGAAGGTGAAAGAATAAAAGCTATTGGTAAAGACTTGCCGGTAACCGCTGCTGAAACCATTGATGCAACTGGTAAATACGTATTCCCCGGTGGCATTGATCCGCATGTACACCTTGATATGCCTTTTATGGGCACCTTCTCCAGCGACAACTATGAAACCGGTACCAGGGCGGCTTTGTTTGGCGGCACCACCATGGTGATCGATTTCATTTTACAAAAGCAGGGATTTGCCTTACAGGCCGCTTTGGACGAATGGCGGTCAAGGGCCCATGGCAATGCTGTTGGCGATTACAGCTTTCATATGGCCGTAACCGATTTTAACGAAAACACCAGAAAGGAAATTCAGCACTTTGTGGAGGAAGAGGGCATTACTTCTTTTAAAACCTTTATGGCGTATAAAGGTGCCCTGATGATAGATGATCGGCAGATGATCGGTTTGATGGAAGAAGTAAAAGCTCAAGGCGGTATGGTAACCGTGCATGCGACCAATGGTGATATGATCGATTACCTTATTGCAAAAAACCGCGCAGCTGGCAACCTGGCACCGTTTTATCATTACCTCTCGCAACCGGAAGTAACAGAAGCAGAAGCGTCGGAGCGTTTTGCAGCAATGGCTAATTATACCGGCTGCCCCGGCTATATTGTACACTTAACCTGTGAAGGCGCATTGAACGCCGTACGAAATGCCACCAGGAGAAACCAACAGGTATTTGTTGAAACCTGTATTCAATACCTGCTTCTGGACGCATCGCTTTATGAAATAAACTTTGACGGTGCCAAATGGGTAATGAGTCCCCCGCTGCGCCAGCAAAAAGACCGGCAGACACTGTGGGCCGGCATTAACCAGGGCATAGTAAAAGTTGTAGCTACCGATCATTGTCCTTTTAAATGGGAACAAAAGCAGATGGGCAAGGATGATTTTTCAAAAATCCCGAATGGCCATCCGGCCATTGAACACCGATTGGAACTGCTGTACAGCGAAGGCGTACACAAAGGCAAAATAACACTCAACAAGTTTGTTGAGGTGGCCTGCACCAACCCGGCGAAGATATTTGGGATGTTTCCGCAAAAAGGCACTATCGGTGTTGGCTCAGATGCAGATATCGTCATTTTTGACCCAACTGAAAAGCACACCATTTCTGCAGCTACCCATCATATGAATGTTGATTATTCGGCTTATGAAGGTTGGCCGGTACATGGGAAAGTAAAGACCGTTTTGTTGCGGGGCAAAGTGGCTGTTGAAAATGGTCATTGTAAGTTAGCAAAGGGTTATGGGAGATTTATAAAAAGGAAAAAGGTAAGTAACATTATTTAGCAACTATGGTAGCCTTACTTCCTTAGAATATCAGTAAACGGATGTCACCAGCCTCATTACCCGGCGGTGTCACTTAAAGAAACTAAACATTATAACACATCATAAAATCAATTCTACCCATGTCTAGAATGATTAAATCTGGTCTCATCCAAATGAGCTTACCTAAAACAGAAGGGGAAGGAACTATTGAGGAGATCAAAGAAGCTATGGTTCAAAAGCATATTCCTTTTATTGAAAGGGCCGGTGAACAGAGGGTACAGATCCTGTGCCTGCAGGAAATATTCAACACACCTTACTTCTGTCCCGGACAGGATAAAAGATGGTATGCAGCTGCTGAGCCCGTACCTGGCACTACGACGATCCGGATGGCAGAATATGCAAAAAGGTACAACATGGTAATGATAGTACCGGTATATGAAAAAGAGCAGGCAGGTGTTTTATATAATACAGCCGCGGTTATAGATGCAGATGGCACTTACTTGGGCAAATATCGTAAGAATCATATTCCACATACATCCGGATTCTGGGAGAAGTTCTTTTTTAAGCCCGGCAATCTTGGTTATCCTGTTTTTCAAACCCGGTATGCAAAAATTGGTGTGTACATCTGCTACGACCGGCACTTTCCTGATGGAGCAAGGGTATTAGGGTTGAATGGTGCAGAGATCGTTTATAATCCCTCTGCAACCGTAGCCGGATTATCGCAGTATTTATGGAAGCTGGAGCAACCGGCACACGCAGCCGCTAATGGATATTTTATGGGTTGCATCAATCGGGTGGGAGAGGAAAAGCCATGGAATCTGGGCCAGTTCTATGGGGCTTCTTACTTTGTTGATCCGCGGGGGCAAATATTTGCACAGGCATCGGAAGACAAGGATGAGTTATTAGTAGCTGAATTTGACCTGGACATGATTGAAGAAGTAAGGGCCACCTGGCAGTTCTTCAGGGACAGAAGGCCGGAGACCTATGAAAAGCTGGTGGAGCTATGATCGGTGCAACCAGTTGCATAGTTTTTAGCAGAAGCCAATAGCCCTGCTAATGAGTTGCTATTGCAGCGCACACTTTAGGGGGCTTTACCGTAAAAACTTTTAAAACACCATACCATGATCCGAAACAACCGTCTAAGTGCAGAACAATACCAGCAAAACTTCAGTGATATCCATCCTCCTTTCGACAAAAAAGAAGCTGCGTTGGTGGAGGCAAACCGCTGTCTGTTCTGCTACGATGCACCATGTACCAAGTCATGTCCTACGGGTATTGATGTTCCTAAGTTTATTAAGCAAATCACAACAGACAATATCAAAGGTTCGGCAAACACAATTTTCCAATCCAATATATTTGGCGCAGGCTGTTCACGGGTGTGCCCGGTAGAAAAGCTGTGCGAAGGTGCCTGTGTCTTTAACCTGATGCACGAACCACCAATACCCATTGCGCGTTTGCAGCGGTTTGCTACTGAAAAAGCAATTGAAGAAAAGTGGCAGCTGTTTACCCGAAAAGCATCATCTGGTAAAAAAGTAGCCATTGTTGGTGCAGGTCCTGCGGGTCTTTCCTGTGCGCATGTATTGTCCAGGGAAGGTATGGATGTGACGATCTTCGAAAAAGAAGCCCAGGGTGGCGGCCTCATGACGTTTGGTGTAGCCGCCTACAAAGTAACTCCTGAATTCTGCAGGGATGAAGTGGCCTTTATTACCTCAATAGGCGGCATCAATATAGCTTACAATTCCGAACTGGGAAAGGACATTACACTGGAAGAATTAAAAAAACAATACGATGCTGTCTTCCTGGGTATTGGGGTTGGTCTGGCACGAAAGCTGAACATTCCAGGAGAAGACCTGGAGGGTGTTGTTGATGCTATTGAATTTATACATAACCTGCGCTCCACTTCATTTAACCAGATTGCTGTAGGCGACAAAGTGGCGGTAATTGGCATGGGCATGACAGCGATAGATGCAGCAACACAAGCAAAAAGACTGGGCGCAAAACAGGTAACCCTCATTTACAGAAGAACACAAGATGAAATGCCCTGCACACAGGAAGAACTGAACCTTGCCATGCTGGACGGCTGTAATGTAGAATGGCTGGCAGCTCCAAAAGAAATAATTGGCCATAAAGGAAAAGTAAAAGCGATTGTTTGCAGTGTAATGGAACTGGGTATAGCAGATGCATCCGGCAGGAGAGTGCCGGTAAATACAGGTAGCACATTTACACTTGAAGTGGACATGATTATAAAAGCCACAGGGCAAATGCCCTTCCAAGGTTTGGTGGAGGGTGCTGATATCCAAAACAGGGAAGGAAAGATTATTGTCCATAACAATGCTACCAATATTGATGGCGTATTTGCCGGAGGCGATTGTGTAAACGGCGGCAAAGAAGTAGTAGATGCAGTACAGGCGGGCAAGGATAGTGCTGCAGCCATTTTGGATTACCTGCTTTCTGATGAAAAGAAAACGATTTCAAAGACAACAATGGAACCAGTTGTAGTAACGCACTAAGAGGTTCTGTTCAAAACTCTTTGTAAAGCTTTTTAATTTTTTCATGCGTTTTGAAAGCTTTATTGAACATCATGAACTATTAACCTGTAAAACTTTGATAATGGCTGACATATCATCCAACTTCCTGGGTATCAAATCTCCAAATCCCTTTTGGTTGGCCAGTGCACCTCCCACTGATAAAAAAATAAATGTGCTGCGTGCCTTTGAAGCCGGCTGGGGCGGCGTGGTTTGGAAAACATTAGGGTCGCAGGTAAAAAATGTTTCATCCAGATATTCAGCAGTCAACTACAATGGCAGCCGGGTTATGGGGTTTAATAATATAGAATTGATATCGGATCGGCCGCTGGACTTGAACCTGCGTGAAATTGAAGAATGCATTAAGCTGTTTCCTGACAGGGCTATGGTGGTATCACTCATGGCAGATAACACCCGTGAAAAGTGGCATGAGTTGATAGCACAGGTGGAGGATACCGGTGCCCATGGCCTTGAGTTGAATTTTGGCTGCCCGCACGGCATGACGGAAAGAGGTATGGGCGCGACGGTTGGGCAAGATCCGGAAATAGCCAGAATGGTAGTGGAGTGGGTTATGGAAAAAGCAACCATTCCGGTCATTACTAAACTTACCCCTAATGTACATTCTGTGGTGCCTACCGGCAAAGCAGTGGTGCAGGCCGGCTCTAATGCACTTTCGCTCATCAACACTATACAATCAATTACAGGCATAGACCTGGATACGTTGGTGCCGAATCCCAATGTTGGCGGCAAGACTGTGTTTGGTGGCTATTGCGGTCCTGCAGTAAAACCAATTGCCTTGAAGTTTCTGGCTACCATCAGTCAGGACCCGGTCACGCGAACAGTTCCGGTATCCGGTATTGGAGGCATCAGCACATGGAAAGAGGCAGTGGAATTTATGCTACTGGGGGCCAGCAATGTACAGGTATGTACAGCAGTCATGAAATACGGGTTCCGTATTATAGAAGATATGTGCGAAGGGTTGAACAACTGGATGGACGAAAAGGGTTTTGCAAAACTGGCCGATTTAATAGGTTTATCTGTGCCGGCACTTACCTATTGGGAAGATCTTGATATCAACTACCACCATGTGGCACACATCAATCAGGATAAATGCATACACTGTGGCCTGTGCTACATAGCCTGCGAAGATGCCGCTCACCAGGCAATTGACCTGCTCTACAGCAAGCCCTATAATACCTACACCATCAAGGAAGAAGAATGTGTGGGTTGTAACCTCTGCCAGCTAATATGTCCTGTGGATAGCTGTATTACCATGATAGAGAAGCGTAAAGGAACTGAATACCTGAATTGGAAAGAATTTCAGCGCCTTGGGTTGGAACTTAACGATCATTAATCTCTACGAACGTTAAGCATAGGGAAAAGCTACAGGCGCAGCCATTGAGGTCAATGAGGAGTGCTGTTTTTGTCTTAATTTTTTAAATGGTTTAAATGAATTCAGCAACCTATCCGATGCATTTGCTCCAGGTCCGGAGACCTTCTTTGTAATACAATCGTATATCCAGACGGAACATATAATTGGGGTTGAGTCCTAGGGTTTTTGTTAAACCCAAAGGGGTAGGTGGGTGGCAGTGGCTGGGGTAGGTAAGGAAGAAGGAGGACTGAGGGGGTGGATCGAAAGAGGGTGTCGGTAAAATAACAGGAAAATGTTGGAATAGGGTAATGAGACATCGATTGATGCAAGAGGGGACAAGTCTTTTTCATACTTGGCTAATTCCAGGTTTTGGGAAGGATGGGTCCTTTGATGATAGTTTGTCTGAAAGGGGCCGCCTGCTGGAAAAAAGTGAACCGGTCTAAGCACCAGCGGCAATGGGTTCTCTGAAATAGGAAACAGCCATACGAAAATGGAGAACGAATACAATATGGTTTTCTTTTCGCACCAGTGGAGAGGAGCCCTGTAAAATTAGAGGGGGCAACGCCACTGGGGATGTTCAGTTATTGAAGGGGTAGGATGGTGGTATGGTGATACAGGAAAGAAATCACAATGAGAGAATAGGAAAAAGAAGGCTTGCTTGCGGTGTCTTTTCAAATCAATAACCAAGGCATCTCTCACCCTGGGGAGTACGGAAAAGAAGTCGGATCCTACTTAGTCTTATGTAGGGGAATTGCCGCCCGTTACTCCTTCTGTGTATGGCATTTTAAGAACCTACGTACATGGCAGTTTGGCTTGCTCGATGGCAGAAAGGGAGGTGTGTGGCCGCTAAGGGGACGGGGTCTGCCTGCTCCTGGCAGATAGGTTATAAAAGAGGAACGCTTCAATAAGAGTAAATGAATAAGGAGCGGTCAGCACGTAAATCTACAAACAAGCCCAGGCTGTTGCAGGGATGAATCAACCTGAATTCCAATCAAAGAACGCCTGCTTTTTTTAGAGCTATTTTATCAAAACAACCGTTCCCTTTCGCACAATTGTCTGGCCTTTGTAATCGGTACCGGAAGCTACCCATACATACACATCGCTCCCCTTGGATACTCCTTTACGCTTTCCATCCCAGCCTTGATGGGCTTTCGTGCTTTCAAATACCAGTTGACCCCATTGGTTAAATATTTTGAAATAGTGAAACTGGTGAAGTCCGACGGGTATCGCTTTCAGGATATCATTTTTACCGTCTCCATTGGGTGTAAAGGCAGTGGGAACATAAATATCCGCTTGTAAGAATACCTTGATATGGATGGTGTCTGTACCTGCACAACCCTCTTGGGTGGTAGCGCGAATAACATAAGAGATGTTTTGATTGGGTGTTACAACCGGGTTTTGAATAAAGGGGTTGGAAAGGCCTGTATGGGGTGTCCAGGTATACGCATTAAAGCCACTGTTATTGATGTCAACTGCATGTAAGGAAAATGGTTGTCCAATAGTGAGGGAGGTGTCATTGCCAGCAAAAACACTTGCGGGTGGAGTGACTCGGACCTGGACTGTATCTTTTATGAGGGAGGAACAGCCGTTAGCATCCACTACACTCAGTTGGTAGGACATTGTTTTTGTAGGTTGAATGACGGTAGGATTGGGTTTTGAAATATGGTTTAGATAAGTACCAGGGCTCCAAAAGTAAGTAGCGCCACCGCTGCCGTTCAGTTGCGCATTTTTACCAAAGCAAATGGTGATGTCTTGGCCCGCATCTGGAATAGGCGCAGGCTTTACAAAGACCGTTACAGAGTCTATTTGGCTACACGGCCCCTCTGTAACCGTAAGATAATATTTGGTTGTTTGCGAGGGCTTCGCTATTGGATGGCCTCCTACTGTTTTGCTCAAGCCAATAGCCGGATACCAGGAAAGGTTGGTTCCATTGGATACACCACTTAATTGAACACCTGAGCCCTCACACAGGGAGACATCTTTTCCTGCTTCAACCGTAAGTGTGTTGATGTAGGGGATGGTGCCCGTTGCCTTGGATAAACACCCCGCTTCATCTTTTACAATGACGTTGTAGATGCCGGTGGCAAGACCCGTAAAGTCCGGGCTCGATTGAAAACGGGTGCCGTCAAGGCTATACTGTAAAGGCTGCTCCGTACTACTGCTTTTAATATAAAGGCCCCCACTTTTATTATCGCAACCGGTAGCCTGGACCTCAATGGATGGAATGGCTGGACCAGGATGGTCTTCAATAGTAATAGAGGAACTGCTCACCTGCCCGGTTGCGTCTTTTACGGTAACGGTATAGGTTCCGGCAAGAAGTTCATTAAATTGGCCGGTTGGTTCAAAACGCATTCCATCAATAGAATATTGATAGGGCGGAACGCCGCCAGCTGCATTGAATGTAAGGCTACCGTTGTTTTTACCACAGGTGCTGTTTTTTATTTGTGATGAGACCGTCAAACAGGTCTGGCCAACCATGACGAGTTTTGAACTAATAGAATTTTCCGCATCTTTCACCGTGATTGTATAGCTGCCTGGTGCCAAGTCTTTGAATGCATTGCTGTTTTGAAAGTTAACCCCATCTATGGCATACTCATACGGGCTTATGCCGTTCACAGGAGTTATGGTGATTACCCCGTTGTTTTGATTACAGGTGGACAATTGTACAGCCGTATTGATAGCAAAGATGGGGTTGCATCGATCGACCAACGCCACCGTATACAGGAATTTTGTATGGTCGGCGTCTTTTACAGTTACGGTATACAAACCACCTGGAAGATTTTCAAATAAGTAGTTTTCCTGAAAATTAGCGCCATCAATAGAATACGTATAGGGAGGCTTTCCTCCAGAAACGTTTATGAGGCCAAGGTTGCTTCGAAAGGGTTGGCAATAATAGCTTAAGTTAAGTCCGTTTTGCTTCATTTCGCAATTTTCCGGGATGGTTAGGTAGTCGTACCAGATTTTAGGTGAGAGGCAGCCATTCGCATCTTTGACACCTAAATAATAAAGACCCGCTGTTAGGTTGGGGAAAATATGACTGACCTGGTAATCATTTTGGTCAATCGAATAAGTATAGGGGGGCGTACCGCCTACTCCTGTAAGGGTAAGGCTGGCATCGCGGGCAGCGCATCCGCCGGAATATTCCAGTTGCGCCGTCACGCTGGTCGGCGACTTATGGGTATTGGTAAGCGTGACAAGGGCTGTAGCGATGCTTCCCTCGGCGTCGGTTACTTTGATATGGTAGGTTCCGGCAGGAAGGTGCGTGAAGCGGCCATGTGCCTGGGGAACGTTGTCATTCCATGAATACGCATAAGGCGCAACCCCGCCGCTGGCGGTTACCAGAATGCTGCCATTCGCCTTTTCACAGGTAGTGCCTGTGCTTTTTATGTCTAAAGTTATATTTCCCTTTTCTTCATGATTGATGCTAGCACGCCCGGCAAACAGCTGTAATGGTAGAAATAAAACTAGGCATACAGAAATGGTGCATAGGAGGTCCCGGTGGAACCAATATAAAAAATGGGTTAGGTTGGTTGGAGGCCATGTAAGGCGAACCTTTTTTATAGAAGTAGGATACCATAAGAAATGACAGGTTGACCTCATAGGGAAGCTTATAGTTAGTTTGGAATGGGAGCGTAATATAGGAAGGGAAGGCTACATTCACAATAAGCTGACTATTAGATTATTTTTCTAATTATAGCATTGAATAAAGGCAGTTGTACCCACGTCGATCAGATGTGTATCCTGTTAAAAAGGAAGTGAACCGGTCCAAGCACCAGCGGCAATGGGTTCTCTGAGGTAGGAAACAGCCATATGGAAAAGGATAAAGCATACAACACGGGTTTTCTTTTCACACCAGTGGAGAGGAGCCCTGTAAAATTAGAGGGTGATTCAATGCCAGCGGGGATGTTCAAATTTTGATAGGGCAGGGTAGGCTGGTGTGATACACTTGGGCAGTCCGTAAGGATTGGTAAAGGAAAAGAGTAGTGCCATTTTTAAAGTGGTTTCTCATGCAAATACAAATTAATCAGGTGGCCCTGTGATGACTAAAAAGAAAATGCTTCTTTGGATCTTATTTATAAGGAATGCTCGTTAGTTTTTGTGCGTTTTCTCGAATGTTGCCAGACTTACCGTTCCAGTCGCCAGCCATCATCATACAGGGCAGCATGGGCTTTCCGTTTAGGCTACTGTTTAAAATCAATGAGGTTTAAAGGGGCAAAGGGCTTCATGTTTTGATAACGGGTGGTGTATTCTAGGTCGCATGTTGACCATCACTTTCGGTCTGAATACTAGTAACCGCTACCAGGTATTCCTTGGCGAACTTTACGCGTTGGATGTGGAACTGCTGGTCTTCTTCCGGTATAGGGAGCAGGTGGGGTGTAGCCTCGGGGGCAAATTGAAGGAAGGGGTTGATCATTTCACTGAGTTTTTAGGCACAGCCTGCCATCAGCAGGCCTTCCTGCCCCAAGCCCAGTCCAGGGCGGGGCGGGCATGATTGGTATCCCCGCAGAACAGGTCATGGTCTAGGATTCTAGCATAATAGGTTTGAGGTTGGTGTAACTGGTAGGACTGCTCCCGGTATAAAGTAGGGGCACGATGCCCACATTTGCCTGTAATGAAAAAAGGAAAAGATAGAATGCTGGTAGAGAATAAATTTTGGGCTTTGTTTTGTATAGCCAAGCGATCAAACCGTTGGAGAGAATCAACGCAATTATTTCTTTTTCAAAAACAAAAGTGGTAAAAATAGCCCAAAGCATTTTGTCCTGCCAAATGTCTTTTTAGTAGGCTTATGCGTTCCCACTGCAATTAAGCCAATAACAATAGTGCTAATTCCATAAAAAAAGAGCCTTTATCCAGGGTAATTCACCCAATTGCACATAAGCAAAACCTAATGATAAAATGATGATAAAGGAAAGTAGCACGAGTGCAAATCCGACAACTGTTGCACCGAGAGTTTTATCTTCAGCAAAACCAATGGATCTGGTAAATTGTACTGCCAAAGAACCCGGTGCTAATTGAGCAAGCGCTAAGCTTCTATATAGCCCTGTTTGGTAATCCATTTCCGGATTACTATCAGATCCCGTTACATATGTTGCTCAGAGCTGGGTGCGCCATGAAAGCTCAAAAAAATAATCAGAAAAACTTTTTTAATTGAAAGTAATCCAATTATATTTGTCTACTAAAATAGTAGACTATTAAAGTTTGCTTTCAATTTGAAGAGTACTGTTAACCGCCAGCGCTACTCAAATGTTTAACTCTAAAAATTGTTTACAGTGATGCAATGCAACACCTGTCAGACCCAGGCCTCTATGGCGGTAGCGTTTTCCTTTCGTTCTTCCGTCAACTTTTATTGTTATTAATTTATTCTGCTTGTCCTTTTGGAAGACGGCTGTAATCAACATCTGTATTGAGTTGAGTATAGACGCTATATTCTATTTACTTCCTGTACAACAGTCCGGCTACTGTGTGCGTAACGTCGGCGGTTGACTGAACTAACCGGTACCGGCTGTTGCATAGGAAGTAAATAGGATTATAACCACTAGCCGGCTTCATTTCTAAAAGAGATTTAAAAGTTTGGCCAGGTACCATAAAAAACCTGGGATTCAACCTTATTGCTATTCCACAAGCTGATTTACAAAACCATGTTCATGAAACGATATATACTTTATACAATAGACCTTTCAAAAGCCTTACGTTCTTCCTTAAGCTTGGCGCTGTTTGTTACGCTTATAGTTCCTTATTATGCAGCTGCACAGGATATCATTACCGTGAAAGGAATTATTAAAGATTCTGCTACCAATAAACCTTTGCCAGGTGTTTCTATAAAAGTTGTCAATTCCAGTATTGGCACTACTTCTGGTGAAGATGGCAGCTATTCTATTGCAGTGCCCCCCGGTAGTTTTTTGGAGATCTCTGCTATTGGATTTCAGAGTAAAGTGCAAGGTGTGGACGGAAAGCCATTTATAGACTGGAACTTAAGCGCGGCTACTAAATCATTAGACGAAATCATTGTAGTAGGCTATGGTGCACAAAACAAAAGGTCTTTGATCAGTGCGGTGGCCACGGTAAAGGCGGAAGAAATCAAAAACAAGCCGGTAGCCAGTTTTGACCAGCAATTACAGGGAAAAGTGGCAGGTGTGCAAATTGCTGCCAACACCGGCGTACCGGGTGATGGTATCTTTTTTCGCATCCGGGGTACCACTTCCATTAACGCCAGCAATGAGCCTTTATATGTAGTAGATGGCGTTTTTATCAACAATACTTCGCTGCAAAAGTTAAGTACGCAAGGTCAAGCCAACAATCCGTTGGCCGATATCAATCCATCGGATATAGAAAGCATCACCATTTTAAAAGATGCGACGGCAACAGCTATCTATGGTGCCCGAGCGGCCAATGGCGTGGTATTGATCACTACTAAACGAGGTGCCTATAACGCAAAACCTAAAGTTAGTTTTAATACCTATTTAGGTGCTGCCTGGGCGCCGGAACTTTGGGATCTGGTAACCGGTCCGGAGCATGCCACGATTCAAAATGAAGCCTGGTTCAACAGCGGCGGTACTTATGAAACAAGACCCTTTCGTCCCCTGAGTGAAGGAGGACGTGGGCTGCCGGAAGAACAGCCCACTTACGACAGGCTGCATGACATTTTTCGAACTGCCCAATTACAGAATTATGATCTTTCTGTTTCTGGTGGTAATGATAAAACAAGGTTTTATGTAGGGGGCGGCTATACGGACCAAGAAGCCATTGTGCGTCCTAACAGGTATCAAAGAGGCAGTCTCAAAATCAATTTGGATCAACAGGTTACCGATCGGATTCGTCTTGGTATCAGTAATACCGTTTCCCGGTCCATCAGAAACAATGCAAGGGTCGGTGATGGCCCCGCCGGCGGTATGCTACAGGCAGGGTTGCATACACCAACTTATTTGCCGAAAAATCTGCCAGATGGTACACCTGCCAAGTGGGCCGGTTTCGACAACTTGGATATATTGATCCGCCATACGGATATGCAATCGGTAAGCACCCGCTATATCGGTAACCTGTTTGCAGAGGTGGATATCATGCGTGATTTGAAATTTAAAAGTAGCTGGAGTCTTGATTACAATGATTATGATGAATACCAATACTGGAACAGCTTGACCAACCTGGGGGCTACTAATAAAGGTTATGCTTCCTCCAGCATTTCAAAAAACACCATTTGGGTAGCAGAGCAAACACTTTCTTACAGGAAAAAACTGGCAGGTCGTCATGCGTTGGGTGCCTTGGCCGGTAATTCTATTCAAAGCAATGTGGCAAAGTCCACGTTGGCAGAAGGTACCAGTTTCCCCAATGACTCTTACAAGCAAATAGCGTCTGCTGCTACCCAAACCGCTTCTTCCCGACGGTCCCAATACAACCTGGTTTCTTATTTCTCCAGAATCGATTATAACTATGCCGGAAAGTATTTTGCCGAGGTGAATGTACGGGCAGATGCCTCTTCCAAATTTGGAGCAGCGCACCGGTGGGGATATTTCCCTTCTGCAGGTATTTCCTGGAGGATCAAGGAAGAAAGTTTTTTGAAAAATAATGCCCTCGTCAGCGATCTGAAGTTGCGTGCCAATGTGGGTTTGACGGGTAACCAAAATGGTATAGGTGATTTTGCTGCTCGAGGATTATGGGGTGCCGGATTAAACTATAACGATCAGCCCGGTACGGGACCACAACAACTGGAGAACCCGGATTTAAAATGGGAAACAACCCGTCAATCCAATGTAGGTGTCGATCTAGGATTATGGAACGACCGTATTGGGATAGAATTCAATGTTTATGAAAAATATACAACCGGTCTGTTGTTGAATGCACCATTGGCAGCCATCACCGGATATACTTCCATTACCAGTAATGGCGGAGAAATCAGTAACCGGGGCTTTGAGCTTTCCATCATCAGCTCCAACATTAGATCCAAACATTTTCAGTGGCAAACGGCCTTCAACCTGGCACGTAATAAAAATAAAATCGAAAAGCTCCCGGTTCCCATTGATGCCAATTATAATGTAGAACGCATGATCGAAGGTTATCCTGTTTATTCTTTTTACATGTACAAACAATTGTATGTGGACCCGCAAACCGGTGATGCTGTTTTTGATGATGTTAATAAAGACGGGCAATTAACAGTGGCAGACCGGCAGGTAGTAGGCAACGCATGGCCGACCTTTTTCGGAGGTTTCAACAATACGCTTACTTATAAAGGCTTTGATGTCGCCCTTCTTTTTAATTACCAGTTCGGCAACAAAGTGTTCAATGCCAACCGCTGGTACCTGGAATCCGGTGGTACCCGGGATGACCGCAGGGCTATGGCTAAAACACAATTGAACCGCTGGCAAAAGCCTGGAGATATTACGGAGGTGCCGCGCGTGACTACCAAAGGGAACAATTACACCTTAAACCCGAACAGCCGGTTTTTGGAAGATGGGTCTTTTATCCGCCTTAGTTCTTTGAATATCGGCTATGCACTACCCCGGCACCTCGTGCAAAAAATAAACGCATCCGGCATCCGGATTTACCTGGCAGGCTCTAACCTGTGGTTATGGAAAAAGTACCTGGGCCCGGATCCTGAGATCAATGTATCGGGCAACAACCAGAGCACTCAGGCTTATGATTTAGGCACGCCGCCTCAACCCCGTGTGGTACAAGTGGGCGCAAATCTTACTTTCTAATCTTTTGAATGAACAACTATGAAGTATTTCAAATTAACAATACCCCTTTTATTTCTTTTGACTTCCTGCGAAAAGTTTTTGGAGGTACAGCCGGAACTGCAGGTGGATGAATCTATCGCCATTATTAATACCAGTACGGCTGAAACCGCCGTAACTGGTTTATACAGTCGGCTGGCTAGTGATGGTTATTATGGATCCAATTATCCTTCGCTGGCCTATTTACCGGGAGGCGATGTCAAATGGTCCGGTTCTGCCTCAGGGCTGGCACAGTTCAATAGCCATGACATCACAGCGGATAACAGTACCGTACGATCAGCATGGGTGGCTATTTACCGTACCATTTTATCCGCTAATCAGATCATTGAAAAAGTGCCCCTTGTGGGCGATTCCTTATTTGCTAAATCAAAAAGAGACCAGTTGATAGGAGAAGCCCATTTTATCCGAGCCCTTTCTTATTTCGACCTGGTACGTGCCTGGGGGGGCGTGCAACTGGTACTGACACCCACCAAAACCGCTGCTGACCAGAAAGGCATCAGCCGCAGCAGCGAGGGGGAAACTTATGCACAGGTATTAAAAGACCTGGTAACAGCAGAAGGCTTATTGCCGGAAGGCACCAACCGGTTTCGGGCAACTAAGAAAACGGCCTATGCTTTAAGGTCCCGATACCATTTATATCGCCAAGAGTGGGATTCCGCTGAAGTGTATGCCTCCAGGCTGATTAAGGATGGGGCCTATAGGCTGGCCAAGCCTTATGGCAGTTTTTTCCTGAATAATGCAAAAGGCACCGAAGAATCTGTTTTTGAACTTACCTATAGTGCGTCGTTCACCAACAACCATAGTAATCAATGGCTGCCACCGGCCAAATCCGGAAGAAGGGAGTGGGCACCCTCGGATGAACTGGTGGCGCTATTAAATGATCCATTGAAGGGCGGCAATAGAAACGTGTTGATTGATAAAACACCAACCGGCCTTTATTTTGGTAATTTGTATTACCGCAGTCCAAAAGGTACCGACCCTTCCTACGTTATACGGATTGCAGAATTATACCTTATCCGTGCAGAGGCAAGGGCACAGCAAGGTAAATTGGCAGAAGCTTTACAGGACCTCAATGCTATTCGTGACAGGGCCGGTATAACACCACTGTATACAACGGATCAAGAAGCCATTTTACGCGCCATTGAACAAGAAAGACGGTTGGAATTTCCCTTTGAATCCGACCGCTGGTTTGATCTGGTACGTACGGGAAGGGCTGCTGCAGTCCTTGGGATCACGGATACCAATAAATTTCTTTTTCCCATCCCTTCCGATGAAATAGCGGCTGATGGAGCACTTACTCAAAACCCCGGTTATTAAAGACAAAAATAAAAACATGAAAAAACTGTTGTGGATACTGGCTACTTATTTATTATGGAATAGTGCTGTACAGGCACAATTAAAAGAGGATATAAAAACCTTAGGTCCTGACAACGGATCACTGTTGATTGTAGGCGGTGGGCCGGTTGGAGAGGACCTATGGGAAACGTTTATAAAAAGAGCGGGCGGTAAGGAAAGAGCCAGGATTGTTGTGATACCTACAGCGGGTGAAGATTCATCCATTGCCAAAAATGGTGATCGCACGGTAAAAAAATTGAAAGAACTGGGCGTGCAACATGTAACCTTACTTCATACCCGTGATCCGAAAGAAGCGGATAAAGAAAGTTTTATAGCCCCTTTAAAAAAAGCAACTGCAGTATGGTTTGATGGCGGCCGTCAGTGGAAGATTGCAGATGCCTTTCTGAATACCAGGGCTCACCAGGAATTTAAAGCCCTTTTGGACCGTGGCGGCATTATCGGCGGAACGTCAGCCGGTGCCAGCATACAAGCGGATTTCCTGTTGCGCGGTGATACCAGGGGTAATACTACTTTGATTGGCGATCATACGAAAGGGTTAGGCTTTGTTCGGGGTGTTACCATCGATCAGCACCTCCTGCGCCGCAACCGACAGTTTGATTTATTGGAAGTAGTTAAACAACATCCTGAATTATTGGGCATCGGTATTGATGAAAGCACGGCCATCCTGGTACAAGGCAATGTATTCCAGGTACTGGGTACTTCCTATGTAGCGGTATATGATCACCAACGCTTGTCCGGCACTATCAAAACGCCGGCAGGGGATTATGGCACTTCAGGACCTTTCTTTTTCCTGGGTAAAGGGCAGCAATATGATATGAAGGAACGGAAGGTGATTGCTAGCCGTCCAGCCAATAACAATCCAACAGCCAGTACAGGTCTATAAATTGATTTATTTTAAAAACACCATTATGTTGAGAGTAGATTATCATGCGGGCCGGGTGGTCTTAGAAGGAAGTTCTTTATTGTCCCATTTGGTTTGCCCGCTATGCGGTGAAGTGTACGAAGCAGATGCTGTACAAACGATATGTCAGGTACCTGCCTGTCAATCTTCCCTCTTTGGAGAATACCATCTCTCCTTCAACCTATCAACGGACTTGCTGGAAGGAAGACCCGCCAACATGTGGCGCTACCAGGAGTTTCTGCCGGTAATTAATCCGCAGCACATTGTTTCTTTGGGAGAAGGTTTTACGCCAATACTGGCATTAGAAAATTTAAAAAAATATGCACCGGAAAATACAATAACCTGGAAAGACGAGTCTGGAAATCCTACCGGTTCTTTTAAGGCCAGGGGTATTAGTACTGCTATTTCTAAAGCAAAAGAGCTGGGTATCAAAGACATTGTAATACCTACGGCTGGAAATGCGGGTGGTGCTCTGGCCGCTTATGCCGCCAGAGCCGGTATCAATGCCCATGTCTTTATGCCCAAACTGACGCCCCAGTTATTTAAGGATGAAGTAAGGCTATACGGTGCCTCTTTGATAGAAGTGGAGGGTAATATCAGTGACTGCGGCAGGCTGGCATATGGGAAAGCCGTTCAGCAGGGGTGGTTCGAGCTCTCCACGTTAAAGGAACCTTATCGCCTGGAAGGTAAAAAAACAATGGGCTATGAAATTGCGGAACAATCTAACTGGGAATTGCCGGATGTTATTTTTTACCCAACTGGTGGCGGCACCGGGCTGATTGGCATCTGGAAAGCCTTTGAGGAACTGGAGCGGCTGGGTTGGATTGGAAGAAAAAGACCCCGCATGGTAGCGGTACAATCCAGTTGCTGTGATGGTATTGCAAAAGCCTTTCACCTGCACCAGGCCAGCGCCACTTACCAGGATGCCGGGTTTACCATTGCCAACGGCCTGCGGGTACCAAAACCTTATGCCGATAAAATCATTTTAAATGTTTTATACGAAAGTAGCGGCACGGCCATCAGCATAACCGATGAGGAAATGATCGCTGCAGTAAAAGAAATAGCCCGGCAGGAGGGCCTGCTGGTAGCACCGGAAGGCGCTGCGCTCTGGCAGGCCTTCAAAAAATTAAAAGCTCAGAAATGGATTCAGCCAGGCGAAAAAGTCTTGTTACTGAATACCGGCAGCGGTTATAAATACCTTGAAAATGTTACTTCTTTAAAATAGCCATTACATGAGAACAATCAACCTACTTTTTTTAATATTCTTTTTGTTTTTGAACGGAGGGCTTCGCCGTGTTCAGGCACAAACCTTATCATCCTATTATCTTTCCAGTTCCGTTTCTTATAATCCCAAAATTCCAACCCCGGAAACGTTACTGGGATATGTTCCGGGAGAAAAGCATGTGAGTCATGACCAATTGTTTTATTATGCTAAAAGTATTGCCGAGCAATCCCCCCGTATCCATTTTGAAGTATTTGGTAAAACGCATGAAGGGAGGCCATTGTCTCTATTAATTATTACTTCTGAAGAAAATCAAAAAAGGCTGGCAGAAATAAAAGCTGCGCACCAGAAATTGGTGGATCCTGCAACTGCTGCTTCCGTAGACATTGACAAGCAACCCGTCTTTATTTGGCTGGGACATAGTATCCATGGCAATGAAGCCAGTGGCAGCAACAGTGCTTTGCTGACGATTTACCACCTGGCAGCAGCCCAGGGCCCGGAAATCGAAAAGTGGTTGAAGGACGCTGTTATCTTTATCGACCCGAGCGAGAATCCCGATGGATTACAGCGCTTTTCTACTTGGGTGAATGCGCACCGCTGGTCCACTTTCAATGATGACCCCCAAACCCGGGAACACGCAGAAGCCTGGCCTGGTGGCCGAACCAATCATTACTGGTTTGACTTGAACCGGGACTGGCTGCCCTTGCAGCAACCGGAATCGCAGGCGCGGATTGCCAAATTACAGGAGTGGAAGCCTAATATTTTTATTGACCTGCACGAACAAGGCACCAACGCCACTTTTCATTTCTCACCAGGTGAACCGAACCGCGTGCATCCACTGATCCCGGCAGAAAACCAGGAGCTAACCGAAAAGATTGCTGTATATCATGCCAGGGGCTTTGATGCGATAGGCACCTTATATACATCAAAGGAAGGCTATGATGATTATTATAATGGCCGCGGACCTACGTATGTAGATTTTAATGGTGGCGTGGCCATGTTATTCGAGCAGGCTTCGTCTAGAGGGTATGCACAGCAATCTGATAACGGAGTAGTTACATTTCCGCAAGGTGTGCGGAATCAATTTACGGGCTCACTATCTACGATTAAGGCAGGAGTGGCTTTGCGAAAAGAGCTGCTGGCATACCAAAGAAAATATTATGAAACGGCATTAGCAGAGGCCGGTAAAGATGCGGTTAAAGCTTTTGTTTTTGGTTCTGCTTATGATAAAGCCAGTACCTATCACCTGGCGGAAGTATTGCACAGACATGGTGTCAATGTATACCGATTGAAAGAGGATAAAGTAATCAATCATCAGCGCTTCCAAAGTAACGCTTCCTACATCGTTCCATTGGCACAACCGCAGTACCGTTTAATCCAGTCCATTTTTGAAAAACGAACTTCATTCAAGGATAGTTTATTTTATGATATTTCCGGTTGGACCTTTCCGCTGGCTTTTAACCAGGACTTGGAACAACTGAATGCAGCAACCTATAACAAATCGCTCTTGGGCCCATTGTTTGAGCTCAATCATGTGCCTTCCGGTAAAGTGGAAGGAGGCATAAGCCAGTATGCCTATGCATTTGATTGGGGTAGTTATTATGCACCAAAAGCCCTATATGCGCTCATGGAGAAGGGTGTAATTGCAAAAGCAGCCAGCAAGCCATTTACGATTCCTGGTGGTCCCGCTTTCACAAGAGGCACTATTTTAATTTCGGTGGCCAATCAAACTATCCACCCTGAAGACTTGTATGACTTACTGAAAAAGATTGCCGCGGAGTCCATGGGCGTAACTTTTTATGCGATCCACTCCGGCAGTACGGTGGAAGGAACCCACCTGGGTAGCAACACATTTCAGCGGGTTCAAAAACCGTCCGTATGTATTTTGGGTGGCGGAAGAATGGATGGTGTTAGTGTCGGCCAGTTGTGGCACCTGCTGGATCAGCGTTATAAGATTCCCGGTGCGATTATCCCGGTTGAAACAGTGGCCGGTGCAGATATTTCAAGATATAATACGCTTGTATTGGTGGATGGCGATTACAGCAGCCTGCCGGAAACTTTTATTCCCAAATTAAAAGCCTGGGTTGAAGGGGGTGGCGTAATTGTGGGATATGAAAGGGCCTTAAATTTCTTGGATAAAGCAGGCTTGCTGAAATTGGATTATGCCAAACAAAAGTCTGAGGGTAGTGGTGTTTACCAGGATTATGTATTATCCCAAAGAGCCGCAGGCATCCCTGGATCTATCGTTGAAATAACCGCAGATCTCACCCATCCCTTATTTTATGGTTACGCTAAAAGCACGATTCCTTACTGGAAAAGCACCGAACTGGTGATTAAGGATTCTGCTTTAGGCAAATATAATTACCCTGCAAAATTCTCAGCCCACCCCTTACTTTCCGGCTACCTGCCTAAAAATTTCCCGGCGCTATTAAGTAAAGCACCTGCGGTTGCCGTAAAGACCGTGGGCAATGGCCGGATCATCGCCTTTACCGATGATACCAACTTCAGGGCGTTTTGGTACGGCACCAACAAGTTGCTGGCAAACAGCCTGTTTTTTGGCAGACTGATCAATGCGGGCACGGGCCGATAGCAATGGCTCATAAAAATGGATGGGATTACAATTAAATAGACAAATCGGATCTAGTCAAAATTAAGGGCGGGTAAAAATTATCCTTTCCTTTTAAAGTACTGTTATGAAATGATATGTAGCCGACAGTGTAGACAGTATAATTGACTTTTTTGCTGACCTGTAAATAAGGACGCGGGGTAGCTTTGCTCCGGAAGATGACCTGACCTTTTTGGTTGATCAAAATGGTGCAGCTGTTTTCTGCAAGGTAGAAATGACTTATTCTGATGATATCATGCTGAACTGCTTTGTTTATTGTGCAGATCATCACTTGGATATTGATGCTATCGCTGAACTGGCGCAAGTAATATGTTATTCCAAGTGTAGCCCCATTGCTGGAAACGATAACGTTTGTTTATGATATATACAATAAGAAGAGTTTAATTCCCAGGGCAAACGCATCTAAAATTTGATTGGGAAAAAGGCAATGGCTGTGTTGAAAAGGCGTTATGTCCAGTTTCTTTGCGCATTTTGAGGCGCTGGTTGACCCGTGGGTGGAGCGAAAGAGACGGCATCAGTTCTCTGCTATTTTGTTTATCACCATGGCGGCGGTTTGGAGTGGCTGTGATGACTGGAACGAAATGGAGCGCTATGGGGAGACGAAAGAAGCGTGGCTCAGACAGTACCTGGAACTACCGGCTGGTATTCCCGGTACTTTCAACCGGGTGTTTTCCCTGCTGGGTGCCGGGAGTAAGGCCAATGGGCTGCTGCTGGCGGCGGTGAAAGTAGAGGCGAAAACCAATTGCGATTAGCGCCATGCCTTTCCTCTTAAAAGTACTGGCGTTAAAGGGCGGCATGGTCACCCCGGATGCTCTGGGCTGCCAGCGGGAAGGCGCCCAAGTAATCGTTGAACAGGGAGCCGATTTCATCCTGGCAGTGAAAGGCAAGCAGCCCTCCGCGACTACACCAGCAGCCTCTCAGCGGATGCGGCCAGTTTCAATCACCCTATTTGTAGCCATTGGGGCATTGAAAGCCACCTGCCCTGGACGTTGGATGTGGTCTTTCATGAAGATCAAAGCCCGAAACGTGCTGGCCATGCGGGGGAAAACGTTGTCTCATTACCCGCAATCGCGCTCAACCTGCTCAAAGCAGAGAAAACAGCTAAACGCTCCATGAAAAACAAACGACACAAAGCCGGCTGGGACAACAACTAGGTCCGCCAACTACTCACCCCAAAAAAATTAAGATGCGTTTGCCCTGGCTATGTCAGTCCTCTGGCGGTACAAAAAAGGGTACTTTTGTAAAGAAGGGAGTTGGCTAAGGTAAAAGCGTATAAGATTTATGTATCTCCAAATGATTGATAACACACATATTACTCTGTTTGCTGTTGTGGGCAGTATGTATCAATACATCCAATCTTGATGATAGACATTTTCCCAGAACTAAACACCAGTAGACTGAAGCTCAGGAAAATCACAATTGAGGATATCCCTTTTTTGGTAAAATACGCTAACAATAAGAAGATTTCTGACTATGTTTTGAACATTCCTTATCCTTATAGTGAGCCTGATGCAGTTTTTAGGATAAGCTATGTTGTTCAAGGATTCAAAAACAAAGTGCGTTATGTTTTTACCATTACTTTCCAGGAAAGTAAAGAACTCATAGGTGAAATAGGCCTGCATTTAAATAATCAAAATGATATTGCCCAGTTAGGTTACTGGGTGGCAGAGCCTTTTTGGGGGAAAGGAATTGCCACTGAAGCCACCGCGGCAATTCTAAGGTTTGGATTTGAAAAGTTGAACCTTGCAATGATATTTGCCGAATGCCATGCAGAGAATAAAGCATCCCAAAGAGTACTCCTGAACAACGGGCTAAAAGAATTTGGTACAAGTAAAATTGTTCTTCAATATAGGCTTACAAAGCAACAGTTTAGTGAACTGCAAAATAATGCAGCCCATCAATCGTAAATTAAATCTAATTTTAAAACAGGCAACCACTATTGACGAAATGCCACTCACTCAATGTTCGAAACCAGCATCATTAATTTAAATGGACAATTTACAGCATAAAGCCGGTGGTAGAAATTCTCCTTTGGCACCCGTTCAGATACTCGAAAGTAGGGGAGGCTCGTCGGAATTATTTTGCTTTCCTTGCTTCTTAGGAGATGCCATTTTTATGCAAGCGGTAGTTGTTGAGGTTTGTGACAAGTATAGCGTTTAATGGCAATGGACAATTCTATTTAGCTTTTGTAACTTAGTAGAGCTATAAAGTAATAAAATTCCATCATTGACAGTAATACGTTGGTCGTAGTGCGTTATCCGATAAAAGCCTCAGGCATTACAATAAATAACGATGGACAATTCCGGTGGTTTTATAAAAACACAGGTTATCATTATTGGTGCTGGACCAACGGGCTTAAGCATGGCTGCGCAACTCCTAAGGCTGAATATTGATTTTGTGATTCTTGAAAAGAATGCTGAGGCTACAACCCTTTCTAAAGCTATTGTTGTGCAGGCGAGAACCCTTGAAATTTTTCAAGAACTTGGAATAGCTGAAAATGCCATAGAAGGAGGTAGGGTAACTACAGCTTTGAACTTATTCAATAAGGGGAAGAAAGTAACGGCAATAAACATTAATGGGTTGGGTGAAGGCTTGAGCCCCTTTCCGTTTGCTCTTTCTTTTGAACAAAGTAAAACGGAAAAGCTTTTGGCCGCTTATCTTGCTGAACACGGAGAAAGCATAGAATGGAATACAGAACTTATTCAATTAGAACAAAATGAGCAGGCTGTAACAGTATCTTGCAAAAAGAGTGGCCAACCAGTGCAAAAAATCCAAGCAGCCTATTTAGTGGGATGTGATGGTGCCGGTAGTAAGGTAAGGCATCAGCTTGGCTTGTCCTTTGAAGGCACCACAGAGCCAAAACTGTTTTATGTAGCTGATGTTATTTTGAAAAGCCCTGTCATCAACAAAGATGAGGTGTATATGTACATGATAAAGAAGGGCTTTGTGCTTTTCTTTCCCATGGAAGGTGTGGGTCATTACCGAATCGTAGGCATTTTACCGGAGGTGAAAGACTTTGACCATCAGTTCGAGTTTGCTGACGTTGAACAAAAGATTAGAGCGTCTGTTGCGTCGCCTGTTGAATTTGAAGCGTTACAGTGGTTTTCTACCTATAAAGTACATAGCCGTAAATCAAATGCCTTTATACAGGGGCGCTGTTTTATTGCGGGAGATGCGGCGCATATCCATACACCTGCAGGCGGGCAAGGCATGAATACAGGCATACAGGATACCTATAATTTAGCATGGAAAATAGCTTATGTACTAAGGGGGGAGATGAAAGCCGATGTGTTAAAGACTTACGACACGGAGCGTTCTGAAAATGCCAAACGGCTGCTGCGGACAACAGATAGGATGTTTGATATTATGTCAGGTATTAACCCTTTCTGGAATTTTTTACGGCTGAACTTCTTTCCATTATTGCTACAGTGGATGACAAAAAAAGAATTCATAAAACAACAGATTTTCCCTTTGCTCTCCCAAATTGGAATTGCCTATCCTAACAGCGATCTCACCATAAAAAGTTCAGTAGGAAAAGTAAAAGCCGGTGACCGGATGCATTATTTTATTTTTTCGGACGGAACACAAATATTCAGTTATTTAACAGCTCCTGTTTTTAAATTATTGTTCTTCGGACATAAAGATAAAAGCCAGTTCCATGAGATTGGTGTTACCTCAATCACACTAACAACGCTCAACTTCCAGGAAATTCCAAAAGCCTTATTTGGGAAAGAAGCTGATTTTTATGTCCTTTTGCGTCCTGACAACCATATATCATACATTGGAAATGAAATTGGAAAATGTCGTGAGTTATTAAATAAAATTGCATTCAAGTAGAAAGAAAGAGCGCTATTCAGAAAGCTTTGTGCAGGTAGGTGTGATACGGAAAAAGTTAACAGAGCTTTTATGGGTATAAACCTGCATCAACAACACTTGTAAACCGGAACTTAAACAATTGTTTCCTTGTTGGTTAAAGACCAGGCGTAAAAAAAATGAATAGAACTAAAGACTTAATTTTAATCTATATGAAAACAGCTCAGGATGGATATGCTCTAGATCAATTGGCGAATGGTAAAGAGGTTGATGAAGTGATTAGTATCTGGATCGAAAGTTCAAAAACTGCGCATGACTTTATTGCTGCTGACTATTGGCTGGATCAGGCACCAGCAATGAAAGAAATCTATCTCCCTCAAGCAGAAACCTGGATTTATAAAGATAAAAATGGTAACATCACTGGTTTCATCTCATTGGTAAAAAACCATGTGGCTGCTCTTTTTATTCATCCCGAAGCGCAACAGATGGGTATAGGAAGCAGGTTGATCGAAAAAGCAAAGGAACTGAAGCGTGAATTACACTTAAAGGTATATATTAAAAACAAAAAGGCAGTTCACTTTTATCAGAAACATGGTTTCAGGATTCAGGAAACACATATAGATGAAAATACGGATGAAGAAGAATTTTATATGACCTGGATTCAATAAGCTAAAAGGGTTAGAACTGCTATCAGCGTAGGTTCAAAGCGGGGCTGCCAGATGATGGTCTAGGCAAGTTATTGCTAACCATGGTTTCAGGCTGGTGCTCCATTCATTAACCCACAAGGTTTTAGAGGACATGCATGGCTAAAAGCATTCATTTTTACTGAATTGAGTTGTAATATCGGTTGTAGTCCATTTGGGGATTTCCTATTTGATGATATAGATCACTGCATTTGGATGAATAAAAGGAATTTTCTGTCCAAGGCTTTTTGTTGCCGATTTTAAAAATGTATATGCACGAGCAACCTGCACTTGAAGTATTTATTTTAGGAATGACTGCTCCTGGCAAAGATCATTCATAATCAAATGGAAAGGTAAAAGCGTTTCTGATACATGGATGGAATCGATTTTCGGAAACTAAGATGATTCTTTGCTGGCAATTTCAATCCGTTTATCCTGAAGGCTGTTCCTGCAGACTTTCCACGCATTGATATTGTAAAGATTGGAGATTTTAGGAGATTTTCTTTTTGTACCATTAGCTAAGAGTTTTTTAGTTTTAAATTCTTTTTATATGAAGCAAGAGATAATTATCAGAAGGGCAAACCTGCATGATGTGGAGCAGTTACTTCAGTTTGAACAAGGGGTTATTAGTGCCGAGCGCCCTTTTGAACCCATGCTTAAAGAGGAAGGTGTCCGGTATTATGATATCCGGAAAATGATGACTGACCCACAGGTTGATTGGGTGGTAGCCGGCCAGGGAGGTACATTGCTGGCCTGTGGCTTTGCGAGGATTGAGGCCGCAAAGCCTTATCTGAAACACCAGCAGCATGCTTATCTGGGACTGATGTATGTGCATCCGGATTACAGGGGAAAGGGCATCAATGGACTTATTATCAAAGAACTAAAAAAGCTGGTCCAAGCAAGAGGCGTAAAGGAAATGCGTCTGGAAGTATATGCCCAAAATCATTCTGCTATAAAAGCGTATGAAAAAGAGGGTTTTACCAGCCATATCATACAAATGAGGATGAGCTTATAAAAAGATGGATGGTGAACATCAGCTTCTAAAAGATGTTTTAGAACATTCTTGCAGGTGGCACCATGATTTACTTTTAAAAAGCCATAGTATATCTGTTTATGGTGCTAATAATGAAGAATAGATAGTAGAAGTCTTCGCACTTTAATTCAAAAAGCAATTGACAAAATTATATAACTCATTCCCTCAATTCTGTAAAGCCACTGCCTCGATCTGAAAGTAGTTTTGTGTGATCAAATTATTCATCACAATTAAAAACTACAATCATGAAAGCAACAGTTGAAACTAACAGCCACAATCCTAATTGCACCTGCACTATTTGCTTATGCGGACCTAACTGCACTTGTGGTACATCGGCAATTTAATTATCCAAAGAAGAGAGGCGTTAGAGTCTCTCTTCTTTATCAACTCACAGTTAGTTATTACAGATTACAAAAGTTACAGACAGCAAACGAAAATAAACAGATGGAAATAGCAATCCTTATTTACAATGGCTTTACGGCACTGGATGTGGTAGGCCCTTACGAAATCCTTTCCCGGTTCCCGGGTGTCACGGTGAAGTTTGCCGCTAAAGAAAAAGGTGTGGTCGAAAGTGAATATAAGTTTTTAAAAATGACAGCTGATTATTCAATTCAAGAAATCAGTCGTGCTGATATTCTGTTAGTTCCGGGATCAACCGCTGCCTTTATGCAGGTAGCTAAGGATAAAGAAGTTGTGAATTGGATTTCAGCCATTCATTCAACCACCAGGTGGACAACAGCAGTGTGCTCTGGTACGGTCATTCTGGCTGCAACCGGCTTATTAAATGGCCTAGAAGTAACCTCGCACTGGGGCGTGTATGACCAGTTGAGAAAACTGAACACCAATCCGGTAGCGGAACGTTTTGTTCAGAATGGAAAGATCATCACGGCAGCGGGTGTTTCGGCAGGTATTGATATGGCTTTAAATTTGGCGGCGCTTGAGCAGGGAGAAGAGTTTGCTCAGATGTTGCAACTTGTAATTGAATATGATCCGAAGCCAAAGTTTGATACCGGTTCCCTCGCAAAAGCACCCCAACACATTATTGATATAGCAAGGGAGTTTTTGATGCGGGATATCCAAAAAATGACAGGTGGAACAATCTGACTCTTGCAACAAGCATTTTTTAATTCCAACATTATCATTGACCATATTTAGTACCAGTGCTGTAGAGTTTTTAAACTTATATATGGCATTTTGAAAGTCTGTCCGGTTGGACATTGATACAAAACATACCTTTCCGCTATAATCATAAAATACTAATGAAAGCAACCGAGATCATTATTTTAAATTTTGAAGAAGTTCGTAGGCGAAGTATTAAGTTATGGTTAGGCATACCGGAACGTTATTATTGCTGGCGTCCTGATGTCCAGGCTATGAGTTGTTTGGAAATGGTGCGGCACGTTCTGGAAGGGGAGCACCTGTTTCATCAGATCATAAACAACCGGGGAGATTTGGGAGATTATTCTTCTCCCTGGTTGAAGAGGCCTCTTGGCGACCTGGAAGAAGAATTAAGCTTTTGTTTGCCCTACCGTGCAAGCTTTATCGATATGATCCGCAACTGTACGGATGAAGAGTTGGCACAAATTGAGATCAATCGATCCGAGAAAGGACAAAGAAGAATGCTGGGTGACTACTTGAACCGGGTTGCTTTTCATGAAGCAGTGCATGCCGGACAAATGCTGTCTTATTTGCGCACCCTGCAACTGGAACGTCCATTAATCTGGGATTGATATTTTTTTCTAAGGTTCGAAAGCGTATCAGCGTACTTTTCTGTAAGGGAATTTTGATGAATTAAATTTTTTCATTGTTTTGTATTATATAATGCAACTGTGACAGAACTGATTAACCAGCAAATTAGCTACAACCAAAACAAGAACCTGATGGCATCGCCACAGGTGAATGGTTTTGCTTTTACAGAAGGCACCCGGCGTTTTCTACGCAGGTGGTTGCAGCTGGGTTGGCATGAAAGGTTCGACGATGAATTGCTGGAGCAAACCGTACCGGCAGTACTGTCTTCATTTTATAAAGTCAACCAGTTTTTCCATTTTAATGAAGCATCCAGGGCTACCCTGAGTAAATTGTACCAGCAGTTATTAAAAGAGCTATACGCCCAGGATGCTGACCATATTGATTTTGCATTGCTGGAGCGCCAACATTATTTCAGATTGCAGCAATGGCTGGTGCAAAATTATCCGGCCGCGCAGTGGCTTTATCCTGCGGTAATTCCATTAATTGATCAATTTGTTGTTTGTGCAGAATACAACGCTAAAACATAACTACACGTGCTGGGTATATGCGATAGGGAACTGCCAGGGCCGGTGCTTGACATTGGCTGTGGTAAACAGCCTTACCTGGTGCGGCACCTGCGGCAACAGGGAATTGTGGCGTACGGCATCGACCGGGAAACAGAACCATCTGACTTAACCTTTCAAAACTGCTGGCTGGAGTTTTCTTATAGGCCTCAGCATTGGGGAACCATAATCAGCCACCTGGGCTTTTCCAATCATTTTTTGCACCACCACTTACTAAAGGGTGGACAACACCAGCAATATGCCACTACTTATAGGCAGATACTGCATGCCCTGAAGAAAGGCGGCCGTTTTTATTATGCACCAGATCTGCCTTTTATTGAGTGTTGGTTAGACCCGGAAGAGTTTTTTGTCCAGAAAAAACCAATTGCCGATACACCTTTTCAAGCAGTGGTTGTGACCAGGCTATAATGAAACGTCCACTGCAGTTCGAAACTCTATCATTTGATTTAATGTTACAGGAGTAAATGGCGGTTGTTGAACAGTGTGTCATCCAATGTAAAACATCAGATGAAAATGGCCACTCATCCACTCTCTATATTCATGATAGATACAGCACAAGACAATTGCGCCTTTTAAAATCGTACTATCAGGAAATTTCTTTCTTTACAGACCTTTGTTCATTGTTTTCTCTGGCAGGTTTATGTCAAAAGAAAGACACCATGATGATCGATGCTTCAAATATAAAAACCGTCGTTTTGTAATCCACTATCAACCGTTACCAGGTGTATGATAAAAATAGCAAAGGCAGCGCCCGCATTCCAGGCAAAGTCCACTTTAGCCCCTTTTGACATTGCTGCTGATTACGCTGCATTATAGGACTTTGTACCAAGACCATGCAGCAGGTTGGAAAGTTTGCCTTAATTACTATTTTAGGTAGATCTTTTTGTAAAATTAGAACTTATCTCAAAAATGCCTTAGTAGCATTAGAATGGCGGCGAGGTAGAGGAAGGCCTGGAAGTTTTCAGCTTTTCTTTCGTATCTAATAACACATCGTCTAAAGTTGTGCAGCCAGGAGAAAAAGCGCTCCACGGTCCAGCGTTTGGTGTAGTGGCGTAGCTTTCTGCCATCTTGTGTCTTTTTCTTTTTCTGTTGCGTTTGTGGGGGGCGATCAATTCAATACCTTTTCCTTTGAGCCTTTGGTCCAGCGGATCGCTGTTATAGGCCCGATCGGCCACCACTAGCCGGATCTTTGTTTTGCTAATGCGCTCTTTGATCGTCTCTTCCAAAAGGGTGCTCTCAAAAGGCGTAGCGGAAAAAACGCGGATGGCCAGCGGCCGACTCTTTTTGGTTACAATCGCCATCACCTTGGAACCCTTGCCCCGCTTGGTTTTGCCAACTTTGTCACCCCTTTTTTGCAGAGGAGAAACTGCCATCCGCTACATCCACGTCCTGCTTTTTCCGTCCGCTGGCATGATAAAGGCTCAAGGCACCCAGCATCTTCTGCATCACCCCTGTTCTGACCTAGAGCTGAAAATAGCGGTGACAGGTCTGGCAGGGGGGGATACTCCTTGGACAGCAGGTACCAGGGGGAGCCGGAAAACAAGATCCAGATGATGCCATTCATGACCTCTCGCGGATCCCGCCTGGGCCGGCCCTTGCCGTCTTTTCTTTGCTTTGCCTTCGGAATAAACGGCTCCAACAAAGTCCATTCCCGGTCACTTAGATAAACACCTCCTTTCATAACTCAAGCATTTCCTTCAACTCGCTCAAAGAACATACCTATCCAAAATCATTTATGAGATAAGCTCTAAAAAGTTAGGGTAAACCTCTAAAATATCATCTTCCTGTTTATAGAATAATAGCAGCTAATCAGTTACTCTTGTCTTTTTCAAATTTAATCTGCTTTTCATATGAATTTTTAATTAAATTAATGCATAAACTTCATAAATGTGCGACTCCTGCAATTTTCATTCATCATAATAATTGCTATAACATCAGTAAGTTGCCAGAATTCATCTGATACCTTTAAAACGGATTCAAAGCGGACTAATGCTCCTGTACGTCCGGAAGAAGCTTTGTCCACCTTTGAACTGGAGCCCGGTTTTAAAATAGAGTTATTGGCTTCCGAACCATTGATTTCCGATCCGGTGGATATGGAAATTGATGAATACGGCCGTATGTATGTGGTAGAAATGCATGGCTATCCACTGGATAAAAGTGGCACCGGTGTTATCAAGCTGCTGGCCGATACAGATGGTGACGGCCGTATGGATAAAAGTACTGTTTTTGCGGACGGCCTGGTATTGCCCAATAGTATTATGCGCTGGAAGAAAGGAGTATTAATTACAGATGCACCCAATGTACTATACCTGGAAGATACAGATAGTGATGGTAAGGCCGATATTAAGGATACCATGCTTACGGGATTTGCTTTATCCAATCCGCAACATAATTTAAACAGCCCGGTATTAGGTATCGATAATTGGATTTACCTGGGGCATGAGGGTGCGGTTGCTACCCAGAATTATAAAAATGAATTTGGTGATGAGGGTAGTGAGATATTTTATCCCGACAGACCAAACCGTCCGCGATTGGGTAAAAATGCCAGCGGTCGCTCCGTACGCTTTCGTCCTGATGAGCACCTGCTGGAAACTACTTCCAGCAATACGCAGTTTGGTCATACTTTCGATGAATGGGGTAATCATTTTCTGGTCACCAACTGGAACCACAGTATACAGGAAGTAATGGCGGCCACTTATTTGAAACGCAATCCTGAACTGCTTGTTTCCACTACCACGCAATCGCTTTCCGATCATGGCGATGCAGCCGAAGTGTTTCCAATTACCAAAAATCCCGAACACCAATTATTGACCGATGTGGGTGTGATTACTTCCGCATGTGGTATCACCCGATACCTGGGAGGCGTATTTCCTGCTCCTTTCGATAAGACCATCTTTGTGGCCGAACCCGTCAGCAATCTGGTACATGCAGATCAGCTAACCGATAAGGGCGCCAGTTTTGTTGCCAGTCGTATGCACCCTCACAAGGAGTTTTTGGCTTCTACCGATGCCTGGTTTCGTCCGGTTAATATGTACATCGGGCCGGATGGTGCCTTGTATGTAGTGGACTACTATCGTCAGATTATTGAACATCCGGAGTGGATGGGGGAAGAAGTTGTAAAATCCGGTCAATTGTATAATGGACATGACAAGGGCCGGATCTATCGCATTGTCCCTGCTAATGCCAAATCTGCCGATTGGACGAAAGGTCTTAAACTGGGTGATTCCAGTAATGAACAACTGGTTGCGCAATTATCAAGTCCCAACATTTGGTGGCGGCTGAATGCGCAACGGCTATTGATAGACCGGAAAGAGGAAAGTATAATACCTGCCTTAGTAAAAATGGCTAAAAACGATTCTGTTCCGTTAGGGCAGCTGCATGCTTTATGGACCCTGGAAGGACTGGGACAACTAACACCTGAACTGATTGAACATGCGTTAAAAAGTGGGGTTCCGGGAGTACGACAGAATGCTATAAAACTAGCTGAACTGCATTTGAGTGCCACACCGGCTTTGTCGAAAGCTTTGTTACAAATGCAAAATGATACGGATGCCAAGGTTCGATTCCGATTGCTTTGCACATTAGGTTCTGTAAACAGTCCGGAAGCACGGCAGCTAAGAGATAAACTATTATTCGAGGATGTCAATGACGAATGGATACAGGTGGCTGCTTTATCAGGCGAAAAGGACCAAACGCACTCGCTGCTGAACAAGGTGATCGATCACTACCGCCCCCAAGAATTGGCTTATGCTTCGCTGGTAAAGCGATTGAGTGCTATGATTGGCATGAGTGAAAAACCGGTTTTGATTCATCAACTGGTTCAGAGGGCCACAACAGGTCCATCGGCAGAATGGCAGGCTCCCTTACTGGAAGGTTTAGCGCAAGGACTTAAAGATCGTAAAACGAAGGCAGCCTCATATGAAGATCAGGTGCTGCTGGTACAAAACTTTTTCAAAACCCCATATGCACCGTTGCGCCAGGCTTCGCTGAATGTACTGAAATCAATAGGTTTACCTTATGGCAATTTGAAGAAAGAAGCTTTAAGCAAAGCCGCATCCCTTGCAAACAACAAACAAATGCCTGAAGAAAAGCGAGTGGCAGCGATCCATTTTTTAGCGCTTGACAATCCTGCCCCTTTTGCAGCCCTTCTTAAAGAGTTGATTGTTCCTCGAGAGCCTTCCTCCATACAGGTAGCAGCCTTGCATACATTGAGTGCCATACCGGACAATACGGCACCGCACTTCTTGTTAAGGCAATGGACAAGCCTGACACCGGAAGTTCAGGATGAAGCCTTGAATACCTTTTTAAAAGATACTTCCAGGATTGCACTGCTTTTAAACGCCATTGAAAGCAGCATTATACAGCCTGCCAGCGTAGGATGGCACCGGAGTGTCAGATTGATGTCCCAGTCAAATATAAAGCTGCGGGAAAAAGCGAGAAAATTGCTTACCAAAGCTGAGGAAGACAGAGAAAAAGTAAACCAGGCCTACCAGCAGGTGCTTTCTATGAAAGGAAGTGCTGAAAAGGGCAAAGAAGTTTACCTGAAAAACTGTTCCAGTTGCCATCAGATCAGGGGTACGATGGGCGTGAGCTTTGGTCCTGATTTAGGTACCATCCATAACTGGTCGGCCGAGGCCATTATGGCTAATATATTGGCCCCTGATTTATCCATATCCAGTGGTTTTGATCTTTGGGATGTGCAGTTAAAGAACGGAACATCGCACCAGGGTGTTATTTCCAGTGAAACAGCCACCTCCATAACATTGATCAATGCCGGAAGGGAAAAGCGAACCATTAACAGAGCCGATATACGTTCGCTAAAACCGCTGAATATGTCTGCCATGCCTGCAGGCCTGGAGCAACAAATAAACCAAGAGGAGATGGCCAACTTATTGGCTTTTTTAAGGAAAAACAAATAATGGCTTGTTATCTAGAATGGAGTAGTTTATTAATTTAATATAGGCTTTTAAAAAAGTTTGTACGCTAGCTTTTACTCAAATGATATGTCAAATGAATCGTATTCAAAATCCTTTTGCAGCACATCTTATTAATAATAAGAGATATATTGGTAGCCGACTGGAACTGCTGCTGTTAACCATTATTTTTCTCCTCGGCAACAGGATTAATGCGCAGCAAAATGCAGCAGCTTTCTCCTGGCCGCAAGGCAGGCAGGCTGCTTTAAGTATAAGTTTTGATGATGCCCGGGAAAGCCAGGTAACGGTAGGGACGGCCCTGCTGGATCAATATGGTCTCAAGGCTACTTTTTTTGTAGTTCCCTCCGGTGTGGAAAAGCAACTGGAAGGGTGGAAGAAGGCTGTCGCAAACGGCCATGAAATCGGAAACCATACGCTTACCCATCCCTGTACGGGTAATTTCGCCTGGTCGCGGCAGAATGCTTTAGAAGACCATACACTCAAAAGCATGAGAAAAGAGATCGCTGAGTGCAATAAGCGTATTGAGGCATTATTGCAGGTTAAAGCGGAAGTCTTTGCCTACCCCTGCGGGCAAAAGTTTGTAGGAAGGGGGCGGCATACAAAAAGTTATGTGCCGCTGATAGCAAAAATGTTTATTAGTGGCCGGGGCTGGATGGATGAAGCGGCCAATGATCCTTTATATGGCAATTTTGCACAGCTTACCGGAGTGGAGATGGACGGCAAAAACTTTGATGAGATTTTACCCTTGCTGGAGGCGGCCAAAAAGAATGGACAATGGTTGGTACTTGCGGGCCATGAAATGGGCGATTCAGGTGACCAGGTTACCCGCCTTGCCATGTTGCAACAATTGGCGGAATATGTGCAAAATCCTGCTAATGGCATCTGGGCGGCACCTGTGGGTACAGTTGTTACCTACATCAAGAGTCAAAAAAAGTAAAATAGCTCAATCAGTTTAAAGAATCTGATGCTTATACGAAACTATTATCAGTATGATGACTAATACGCACCTGCTATTCAATGGGATTTAAGGCCAGGGGAAAATCAAATCTTTCAAAATCCCATAGTACAAATGCCGCTGTGTTGCCCCTTACGCTTACACTTATGCTACGACATCATTAGTATTCACCATTGACGAAAAGATTTCATAAAGCTGAAAACAATTTAGTATAACCCTCTCTACACCGAACGGGATTTTACCAAACAATTTGGTTTCAAAAGAACAACCCTATTGTTACTACAAATTTCCAAACATGTTGAAAGCCTGCAGTAACAATAGGGTTTCTTTCTTATTATCACTAATTATTTTCCTGAAGCTTTTGCAGCAACCAGTTATTCAGTTTTTCATTTTGTTCAGGAAAGGTCCAATGTCCTGTTTCCAGAGCAAGGTATAATGACTTTGGTGCTTTGATGACATTGTATGCTGCGTACATAGAGGTGGGAGGGCAGGTTTCATCATTAAAACCCCATGTATATAAGCCAGGCACTTTTAACAAGCGTGCAAAGTTGACGACATCATAATAACCCGTGGTTTCTATTTTATCCTTTTTGTTATTGAAGGCGAGGTTATTCTTGTCAAAATAATGAGGCCAGCCGCCAGCACGACCTTTCAAATAACCAGTTACATCACTCAGGGCAGGGTAGTAGGCTGCCAGGTACTTTACCCGTGAATCCAACGCAGCCGTAATAATAGACAAAGCCCCACCCTGGCTGCCACCAATTACGCCCAGGTTCGTTCCATCAAATTGTGGTAAACTGAAAAGAAAATCATTGGCACGAACACAACCCAGGTAAACCCGTTTATAATAAAACCGGTCGCGGTCATCCAGGTTAAAATTCTGATAGCCATTCAATGCACCTGCTCCCAGGTTGTTATATACACTCACATCCATGTTTACGGGCACACCATGAATGCCAATTTCAAAGGTGATCAATCCTTTTTCAGCCATGGCTATATTGCCATTATAAGGGCGTACACCGGCACCGGGTACACTTAGTAAGGCTGGGTACTTACCTTCTTTTTTGGGCACGCATAAAATACCATATAGCCTGGAGTTAACACGAAAATTTTGCAGGCTCACATGATATACATTTACTTTTTCAGTGCAGCGTTCAGGCATCAAAGTCATTTTGGCATCCATGGGAATAGCCGCCAGGTCAGCTTTGGCTTTATTCCAAAACTGTGTAAAGTCAGCAGGATTGTCAACCGTGGGTTGTATTTCTAATGGATCAAAACCCGCTGTGGCTACTTTGGTATACTCTTTTCCATCAACGAACGCCGTTACTATACAACGTAAAAACCCGGGTGTTTTCATTGTTCCGCCATCAACAGTTATAACACCTTTCGATAGAGCTAGCGAATCTTTTTTTAAAGGGTCTATTTTTTCAGGACCAATGGAGTAACGAACAATGGCATTTTTTAAAGGGTTGCCAGACTGCAATACAGAAATGGAGAATTTTACCGGTTCACCAATTTTATAAGTCCAGTCAGGATGGTCAGGTGCTACCACCACTTTTATCATTTGTTCAGAGGGCTGGCCATTCACTGATTTATAAGACGTGATGAAGAAAAGTGAGAGGCAAACAAGTAAATATTTTTTCATTTTAAAAGAGGGTGTATTAAAGAAGGAAATTATACGACTTTAAAATAGGAAAAGTTTTGTAAAGAAATAAAGGTTGTTTGCAAACTAAAGTATTTCTTATACTGGATTGAAATATAAGAAAGCTAAACACTAAATTATTAAGTTGGTAGGTTAGAGATTCAATGTTGTCATGGATTTTGAGGCATTATAGAATAATAGATGGTGGTTTGCTTAATTTGTTAATCTGTAAATTCACTTTCTTCTACTCTTAATTTTCTTATTTTAAACCTTTGAATGCTCTTGCTTACGAGGGCGTACTTCCTGGTCCTGATGGCCAGTGTTTATCAAACGCCTTCCTGATCATTTTAAGGTATTAACCGAACGGATTTCAATTATTAGGTCTAGGTCAGGCTAGTATCATTATTTTATAAAAAATAAGAAGATATGTTTATATTTAAGCTTGTCCTATTTTCTAAAGTAGGTTTAACCGCTGGTAGCTTGTAAGGAAAGGTGAAAGCATAAAGTAGTTCAGACCAGCCATTCTATTATCCCGAACCGTACCCGTCCAATAAACTAAAAGACCATTTATAAAATGCCAAAAGTGTAGGATAGCAGTAAAAAGATTGAAACAAGAGCCTGACTGATTTGCGTTTACCCTATCCTATCTTAAACTGTAATGGTATAATGAATTGCTTGCCAAACCAACCTTTCATGAAAGATCTCGACCCCAAAGAATTAGCTAAACACTTCCAGGCTGGTCATAAAACAGCCTTTGAGCAGGTGTTCAGGATGTATTATAAGCCACTGCGCCTGCAAGCATTCCTGATCTTGAAAAATGAGGCAGACGCCGAAGACCAGGTGCAACAACTTTTTATAGATATTTGGAACCAAAGGCTTTACCGGAATGTACAACAGTCGCTGAAAGCCTACCTGCATACTGCCATTCGAAACCGTTGCCTGAATTTTTTGAGAAAAGCCAGCCGCGATAATCAGGTAGGACTGGAATATGCAGGGATGATTCAGGATATTAGCTTGGCAGAGGAAGTGCTCCCTGGAGAGCCAGCTGTTTTGGTGGCCTTAAACGAGCTGCCGGTGCAACGCCAAAAAGCATTTCACCTGGTTCATATTCAGGAGATGAAGTACCATGAAGCCGCCAAAGAAATGGGCATCAGTATCAATTCGTTAAAAAGTCACTTAAAACTGGCCCTTAAATTCTTGCGCGTACGGTTAAAGACGCCAGCCGTTCACCCGTATAACAAATAATATTGTCATAAGTAAGGAATGCCATTTACAAAGGAAGAAATACAGCGACTATTTATCGAAAAGCTCACGGGAACAATAGATCTGCAGGAGGATATAGCAATCAAGCAGTTGATAGAGGAAGATGCGGAAATGCGCCATTGGTGGCAATCGCTTCAACAAGAGGTGCAAGCTTATCAGGCACAAGGTTTTGACGTGGAGGCAAGCGCTGAACCGGGCTGGAATGAATTAGCGCCTCAATTATCAACTCGTTCGAAAATCCATATACATTTTTTCAGGAAAATAACTGTAGCGGCAGCGCTTGTGATCCTCTTCATAAGTGGTTACTGGTTCTGGAAAACATTTTTGCCTGATACAACGGACATTCTCCTACAGACTAAGGCAAAAGGGCAGAAATATATAACGCTACGACTGGAAAATGGGCAACAGCTGCACCTCGATCCAGCCACCCAAACGACCTTTCAGGATGCTTACCGTTCTATCCAGATGGGTAAAGAAAGAATGACCTATACGACTTCGCTTTCGGGTGACCAGCGGTGGACCCTATCGGTTCCAGCCACTCTTGACTACCAATTGATGATGGCCGATGGTACCCAGGTGTGGTTAAATGCGGGTACCACGATTTCCTTCACTGCAGGACATGCCAGCCAATCCCGGGAGGTTTACCTGGCAGGGGAGGCTTATTTTAAAGTTGTGGCCAACAAAAACCGGCCCTTTATCGTACACACGCCACAGGCCAGCATTTGGGCCACCGGAACCGAGTTCAATGTAAACACCTATGATTCCGGTCTTGTGAAGGCGGCCTTGGTAGAAGGATCTATAACCGCAAAAAGAGAAAAGGACCAGGCGCTACAGCTAAAACCCGGCTTTGAAGTGGTTTGTAAACAGAGCGGGCCGATGCAGGCACAGGCTTTTGATGCAGCTGAAGTGGTGTCCTGGCGGAAAGGAGTCTATTATTTTCATGACACCCCTTTACAGGACCTGGCAGGTGTTTTATCCAGGTGGTATGATGTTACAATTAAATTTGAAAACGACAGTGTCGCTCATAAAATGTTTAGCGGTGCATTGGTAAAAAAAGACACACTGGAGACGTTTCTCGATTTCCTCAAAATTTCCGCTGATATTAGGGGACGGGTTGAAAAAGGGACCCTTTATTTTGATTAGTGCTTCAGAAAAGCAATGAAACCTGCCAGGAATCAGCTTTCCTCAACAGCTAACCTTTTACTGCTTTCATTTGTGAGGGATCGAGAAGAAAAATAGTCGCTTGCATTCACCCATTTTTAGTTTTTGTTGTCTTAGCTATAACGACTTTCTCTTAACCCTAAAATTGCTGCCATATGCATTGCTTTACCCCTAAAGCATTATTTGTTTTATTACGCCTTTTCCTGCCTGTGCTTTTCCTGTCAGGCAGTATTTGTGTTCCGGCTCAAAGTAGTAAAGAAGATTCCTGGGTTGTCATTAATAACCAACAAACGACGCTGGTTGATTTGTTTAAGTCTATCCAGAAACAAACAGGATTTACCTTTTTTTACAGCAATGCCGTTTTAGATGATTCTGAAAAAATAAAGTTCAGTTCGGGGAAAGTACGCTTGAATGACCTCCTGGCAGAAGTCCTGCATCCTAAAAACTTATCATGGGTTTTTAAAGAGCACGTTATTATTCTGCACAAAAGAACAGCGCCTGCTCCCCAAAGAAGTTCTGGTGTCATGCACGCGTCGGTCATGCAACAACTCGACGTTCCACAAGTCGTCATAACAGGCAAAGTTACCAATAGCGAAGGACGTCCGATTTCAGGTGCTTCGGTGCAGCTCAAAGGCTCACAACTGGGCACAACAACGAAGGCGGATGGTACGTTCGAACTGCAGCTGGAACAAGCTGCCGGTTCCCTGGTGGTATCTTACGTGGGTTATCAGGAACAGGAAATACCCATTAACGGCAGCACGCGTTTAACCATTATACTGGTGGAAACCGCAACACAACTCACTGACGTAGTGGTGGTAGGGTATGGTACCCGGAAAAAGTCGGATCTGACCGGTGCTGTCGCCACCGTTTCGGCCAATAATTTAAAAGAACGTGCCGTGGTGAACTTTGGAGAGGCCATGGCCGGACAATTGGCCGGTGTGCAGGTGCAGCAAATTAATGGTGCGCCTGGTGGCGAAGGACTTTCGGTAAGGGTAAGGGGGACCGGGTCTATTACCCAGTCCAATGCGCCTTTGTATGTAGTGGATGGCTACCCCATGGAAGGAGGCGCGTTCCGACTGATCAACCCCTCTGATATCGAAAGCATTCAAATATTAAAGGATGCTTCTTCAACGGCCATTTATGGCTCCCGGGGTGCTAATGGCGTTGTTATCATTACCACGAAACGAGGGAAAACGGGTGCGCCAACGGTGAGTGTCAATGCTTTTGCCGGGGTGCAGCAAAGATCCAAAGCTATTGAAGTCATGAACCGGGACCAGTACGTGCAATGGTTCATTGATGGCCGCAACCAGGCCTGGCTCGATCAACCCGTGATTACCGCAGATCCAGACAAAACACCCCATAGTATCAATGATCCCAACAGCCGCCGTAAACTCTATCCCAGTGCCAATTCGCTGTATATGATCCCGGATGGAAAAGACGGTTACAAATACAATTTTTTTGATCCGCAGTCGGTGGCGCAAATGGCGGATAACAACTGGCAGGATCTCTTGTTCCGTACGGCCCCTATACAACAGTATGAAGTTTCGGTTGCAGGCGGCAGCGAGAGAACCCGGTATGTTTTTGCTGGTAGCTATATCGACCAGCAGGGTATTTCACTCAACACCGACTATAAACGTTTTAACTTCAGAACGAATGTGGAATCCCAGTTGTCCAACCGATTAAAACTGGGATTGAATTTAAATGCCTATAGCGCTGGCGGAAACGAGCAGGCCAACGGAAAAGATGCTCCTATACTTTACGCGCTTTCTCTACCGCCCATCTATGAACAATATAATGCAGACGGAACATACGGCTCAATGGTGCGCAATCCTGAGGTGCTGGCGGGCGATGTAGCTAATCCCATTGGTATTGCCCAGGAATTGGACCGCTTTCGTAAAAGGTATGGGTGGCTGGGTACGTTGTACGGTGAACTGGATGTGTTGGATAACCTGAAATACCGGATCAACATCAACGGCAGCATTCAGGATAACAACTACCAGTTGTACGAGCCTTCCTATGTAGACTTTGATGGCTCCAAGAGTCCCCGGCCGGCCAGGGGCGTCAACGAAAGAGGAACTGATTTTGACTGGGTGATTGAGCAAACCCTTTCTTACAATAAGCAATTCGGAAGTAGACATGATATGGTTTTGCTGGGGGGCTTTAGCAGCCAGAAACAAACCAATGAATACATGTATGGGGAAGCAAGAGGTTTTCCTAATGACAACATTCAAACCCTCAATGCAGGTACCATGTACCAGCTTTCCAGTACGAAGTCATCTTATTCCATGGTCTCTTATTTCGGACGGGCAAATTACACCTTTGATAAACGGTATTTATTGACCGCCACCGTGCGTACAGATGGCTCTTCCCGCTTTGGAGCCAACAAAAAGTGGGGTGTCTTTCCTTCCGTTTCGGCAGCCTGGCGCGTGAGTGAAGAAAACTTTATGGCGGGACTGGCCGGGCGCATTAATGATTTAAAACTCAGGGCCAGCTATGGTATTGCCGGAAACAACCGAATCGGTAACTATTCGGCTATCGGACTGTTAAGCACCGGCTTTTATCCCACCGGGGATGCCTTGCGGGTGATTGTAAGTCCGAGCACAATCCCCAATGACGATCTGGGATGGGAAAAAGTGTTGCAAACGAACATTGGTTTTGACCTGGGGCTACTGAACAACCGCATCAGGGTAGAGGCTGATTTTTATAATAGTAAGTCCATCAACTTACTGCTAAATGTCCCGGTGCCAACGGTTACAGGTTATTCCAGCCAGATTCAAAACATAGGAAAGGTGTTGAACCAGGGTATAGAGTTTTTAGTGGTGACCAAAAATATAACGGGTAACTTCAACTGGTCGTCTGATTTCAACATCTCCTTCAATAAAAACAAAGTGTTGGAAGTAGGACCGGGAGGACAGCCCATTTTTGCCAGTGCACCCAATGCCAACAACTCCTTTGTTACAAAGCCGGGCCATCCCATAGCCAGCTTTTGGGGATACGTTTATGAAGGCGTATTCCAGACGCAGGAGGAGCTGAGTAAATACCCGCATCTGCCAGCCGATAAGGTAGGGGACGCCCGCTATAAGGACGTGAATGGGGATGGTAAACTGGATCAGAATGACAAGACCATCATCGGTAATAATCATCCCAAGTTCCAGGGAGGTTTTGGGAATAATTTCTCTTACCGCAACTTTACCCTTTCAGCTCAATTGTCTTACTCTTATGGTGCTCAATTATTCAGCTTTTTCAAACGGATGATTGGCATTTACCATGGAGATAGAAATGCATTAGTAGAACAGGTCGGCCGCTGGCGCTCACCCGACCAGCCGGGTGATGGGGTACACTTTAGACCAACGCGCAATCCAACAGGCTGGCAAAGGGATCCCTCTTCTTCCTGGGTAACGGATGGCTCTTATATCCGACTGAGAAATATCACGCTGGCTTACGATTTCAATGTTAGCAAACTGAATGCGCTAAAAATAAATGCCCTAAGGGTATACCTCACCGGTCAAAACCTGTTTACCTGGACCAAGTATCCTGGTTTTGATCCGGAAACCAGCAGTGAAGGTGAAGGGCTTTCCCGCGGTGGCGATTATTTAGGTTATCCTGCTGCCCGTACGTTGATTGCCGGCCTTAATCTCTCTTTTTAACCCTATTAATTAGTTACCATGAAATATTCGGTACTTGCCTTAATTAGTTTGCTGTTATTGAGTTCGTGTAAAAAAGATTTTATTGATCTTATTCCGCCTTCCAATTTAAGTACTTCCGGTTTTTATAAAACAGAAGAAGATTTGAACCAGGCTGTATTGGCGGCTTATGGCAACCTGCGTTCTTTGTATAATAATACATTTGTCAGGTTAGGAGAAATCCGTTCAGATAATACTACCTTTTCCTGGCTTAGCGGCAATCCGGCGGATGAAAACGGAATTGATGTATTTGCCGCACCGCTGTTACCCGAGAATAATTATCCCACCAATGCCTGGAACAATTGTTATAATGTGATTTTGCGCAGCAATATTGTGATTGGGCGCATTGAAAACGTACCTTTCAAAAGTGAAGAGTTGAAACAACAATACATTGGAGAGGCTAAGTTTATCCGGGCCCTGATGTATTTCTGGCTCAACCGCGTATTTGGCGGATATTCCAAATCGGGAGAATTATTAGGGGTATTAAAAGTGGATAAGGAGATCACACCCAGCGAAGCTTATGGAATTACCCGTTCTTCTCTTCAGGACATCTACGACCTGATTGTAGAAGACCTGACGTATGCAGAGCAAAACCTGCCTGCGTCTTATAATGGCACCGACAAAGGCCGGGTGACCAGGTGGGGTGCCAAAGGCTTGCTGACGAAAGTGTATATGACCATGGCGGGATATCCATTAAATAAAGGGGCTGCATACTATAATCTGGCTATTCAAAAAGCAGAAGAAGTGATCAACACTTCCGGTGCTTCCCTGGTCAGCAGCTATAAAGATTTGTTTGATGTGGCTAAGAAAAACAACAGTGAGTCGCTGTTTGAAATACAATATAAAAAAGGCAGCCCCAATGCCGCCACCGGCAGCCCCTGGAACAACGATTTTGCGCCCCGCTTTTCAGATAAAGAAGTAGTGCTGGTAGGTGATAAAGGAGGCGTCAATGCGCCTACCAACGACATGTCAAATGCTTATGAGAGGGGCGATCCCCGCAAATGGGTTTCCATGCGGGATTTTTGGATCAATGCAAAGAATGGATCCGTGCAAAATGAAAAATATGTATGCAAGTATTACGATGTATCGACCAGCGGCAGTGACAACGGCAATAACTGGATTGAATTGCGACTGGCTGATATTTATTTGTTATATGCAGAGGCATTGGTCCGTACCGGCGGCGATAAAACCAAGGCCTTGTTATATGTCAATAAGATCCGGGAAAGAGCCCGCAATACACCTGGTAATCCGGTGGAACCAAGGCCTGTTGATTTATTACGGGATTATACCCTTTCTGATTTTGCCACTGACGCAGACCTTTTGCTGGCTATTGAAAAAGAGCGCAGGGTTGAGCTGGCCTTTGAAAACCATCGTTGGTTCGACCTGGTCAGGACCGGCAGGGCAAAAGACGTAATGATTGCAGAGCAGCTAGCCGATGGCTATGCACCTTTTACCTGGAGCGACAATATGTTAAGTTATCCCATTCCCATGACCGTGATGCAGTCCAATCCCGGTAAGATTATTCAAAATAATGGGTACATTCAATTATAATGTTCAATTAATGTTTCACATATGGAAAAAAGAAAAGTGCTCATTCTACTATTTTTTTGTGCTGTTGTTTTTTCGCTTCACGCACAAATGCCATCACTGTCTCCCAAAGAAGTTCAGCAGGGGTGGATCTTGTTATTTGATGGCAAAAGTTTTGACGGCTGGCAAAAAGCAAACGGGCAACCTTTTACCGGCAAGGGCTGGAAGATAGAAAATGGGGTTTTGAGTGTAGACCCGACCACAGGTCGCGGCGGTGATATTGTTACCACCCAAAAATTTTTAGACTTTGAGCTTTCCCTCGACTTCAAGCTGGAAAAAGGCTCCAACAGCGGTGTCAAGTACAACCTGTTTGAAAATACATCTCTGGGTAGTGAATACCAGATCATCGACGATTCACAGCATCCGGACGCTAAGCTTGGGAAAGACGGCAACCGTACCCTGGCAGCTCATTATGATGTGTTGCCACCTTCCGGTAATAAGAAAGCGAAAGCCGTAGGTGAGTGGAATAACCTGCGCATCGTCGTAAAAGGAAAAAACGTAGAGCACTGGCTCAATGGTGTAAAAGTGCTCGAGTTCAACCGGGAAAGTGAAAGGTTCCAGAATGGCGTGGCAGAAAGCAAATTCAAAAATCAGAAAGATTTCGCAGCGCTTCGGCCATCGCCCATTTTATTGCAGGAGCATGAGGATGTTATCCATTTTCAAAACATCAAAATCAAGAGCTTATAAAACTTTTTAAAAAACAGCTATGGATCAATCAAGAAGGAATTTCATTAGAAATACAGGCACCATCTTAGCCTTAGGTGGGCTGGGTTTTTCTTCTAAGAGTTATAGTCGCATTGTAGGTGCCAACGAACGTATTACTGTCGGTGTGATGGGAACCAATGGCCGTGGCGCCGGCATGGCAGCCAGCTTTGCACGACAAAAAAACACAGAAGTCATTTATATCTGTGATGTGGAAGCAAACGCACTGGCCAAGGGCATAAATGCCGTAAAAAAAGCGGTGGGTAAAGAACCAAAAGGTGTTAAGGATTTTCGACAGATAATAGGAAATAAAGATCTGGATGCGATGTTACTGGCGCCTCCTGATCACTGGCATGCCCCGGCTACTATTTTATGTTGCGCAGCAGGTAAGCATGTATATGTTGAAAAGCCGCTATGTCATAATCCGGCCGAAGGAGAGATGGCAGTGGCGGCTGCCCGCCATTATAAGCGCGTCGTACAAATGGGCAGTCAGCGGCGCTCCTGGCCGGTCTTAACCCAGGGCATCCAGGAATTGCACCAGGGCGCCATTGGTAAGGTATATATGGCCAAAACGTGGTACACTAACAACCGCACTTCGATAGGCGTGGGCAAAAAAGTACCGGTGCCGTCCAACCTGGATTTTGATCTCTGGCAGGGACCGGCACCCAGAATGCCTTACCAGGACAACCTGGTGCATTACAACTGGCACTGGTTCTGGCATTGGGGCACCGGCGAAGCCTTGAATAATGGTACACACGAAGTGGATGTGGCCCGCTGGGGATTAGCAGTTGATTATCCCCTGAAGGTTAGTTCAGCAGGAGGCCGTTATCATTTCAAGGACGACTGGCAAACACCGGATACACAGGTCATCACATTTGAATGCCAGAACGCCACTGTTATTTGGGAAGGTCGTAGTTGCAATGGCACACTGGTAGAAGGTGAAGACCGGGGAGTTATTTTCTATGGCGAGCAAGGCTCGATGACCACGGGCGGCAATAGTTATATCATTCGTGATTTGAAAAACAAGGTTGTCAAAGAAGTGAAATCAGATGTTCAAATTGACGGCCGAGACCTTTCCAGTCCAAGTGCCAGCCTGGATGGTGTTCATATTGATAATTTTCTCAAATGCATCCGGGAAGGAGGCACGCCTACTGCTGATGTTGAAATCGGTCGAAAAAGCACGCTCTGGGTGCAACTGGGCAATATAGCACAGCGGGTGGGTGCCACCTTGAACATTGATCCGAAAACCGGGCATATTGTTGATAATAAAGCTGCCCAGGCCTTATGGGGCAGAACTTACGAGAAAGGATGGCAGCCCAAAGTATGAGGTAGCTAACCCTTTGCAACTGATTGTCGAAAAATATGGTGTTCCCCTTTCTACATACGTATAGGAAGGGGAACACTTTTATTTTTATTCAATCAGACTGACTCGGTCTGCGGTCTTTCTTCCCTGATTTTTTTGCTAATTTGAGGGACTTGAAAGATAAATAGTAATAAAATCGATTTCATATGGTTAGGCCTTGTACTAAATTGTTTTCAACTTTATAAATTCTTCCGTCAATGGTGAAGGGGAAATCATCACACCGATAAGGGTCCCATACAAGCATGCCTACGCTCTTTTTCTTTTTTTCAAACAAATCTTTATGAGCGTTCTTTGGTGTGGGCCTATCCCGGCTCAAGGCCCGGATGACAGTGCGGGGTGTTCTTTGTTTCTTTGATCTACTATTTGGAGTAAAGCCTTTTTCAAAAGTCCATATGGGGTTTTTAAAGAAATGCGCTGCTACCAGCCGCAACTATATTTATCCAAGTTAACTCACCCCTTGTCATCCAGGCCAAAGAACAGGGGTTCTTTTTCAGCACAAAAACATTTTATCAGCAGATCAAGCAGAAGGTGGGAGGCTTTCCACCCTGACCATTTTACATGACTAAAAACGCGGTGGTATATATGAAAATGCTTCTCATCACCCAATTCCATAAAACGAGCGCCGCACAAACGCTACGCCAGCTTACCGCAGGCAATGTCTCCAACAACAGCACCGTTGCATGCGCAAAGACTTTTTTGGAAAATAAACACTGAAAGTCTAATGATATGCTGGAGCCTTTTACTGGTAAGGGTTGCATCATGATTTTCAGTTTGTTCACATTAAATTTATAACCATCCCTAGCCATTGAAGCCCTCCTTTATTTTGAACCACTACCTGGATTGAAGTCTTCAAAAAAAGAAGCAAATGATCCCTAGCACCGATCGAATGCTGAAATACGGCAAAAATGGGACAGTATCCCTTCTAGGGTATTTATTGACCTGGAGCCCTACAAGAACAAAAATTTCAGGTTACGGTTTATTGCAGATGATGGTTCCCTTGTTGCGAATCGCTCCGGACATCTTTTTATAGCTCTTGATAACATTCAAATCGATGTTTATAAAGACGGAAATAGCCAGGATGCCAATGATTTTATTGCCTTCCCCAACCCCACAAATGATATGGTATTTTTAGCGTTCCATCCGGTTCCTGTTGGCAAAATAGAATTTTGATTGCTGGATATTCAGGCCAGGCTGCTGGATGCAGGTATCCTCTATAATTATAAAGTTTCCATGAGGCGCTTAAGTGCCGGAATGTATTTGCTGTAGTTATTCAGAGATGGAAAAACCGGTTGGAACCAAAAAATTCAAAAGATTTCTCATTAATATCTTAATGCGTTATGTTATTGAAAAAATGGTTAAGTGCATATAAAGTAAATGATGTTGTGGAGGTGTTTATGTAAGTGACCAAACCAACATAAACGCAGGCACAACATCCGCCCGAGTTTCAATGGAATTTACCACATCTGCAAAACGTTCTTTGAAGGCGAAGCAGACAACGAGGCTTTGTTGGTGTCGGTAAAACTACTTCGTAGTTCTACTAATTTATTGATAATGAGATAATAAGATTAGGGAATTCAACCGGGAAGGAGGGCTTTTGAACCTGCGCTATCATCATTCTGGCGAAAGCTCCTTATGCAGGCCCCTCCTGTGGTGTAGCTTTGTGTCATCAAAGAATCCAATACCAGAAAAACACCAAAACCAATTGTCCAAAGAAACAGCCAAAACTACCGTATCCATTGAAAGCCGTTTTTAGTCCAAAAACCTATTGAAAGCTCTGTCCACCAGGAAAGTTAAGGCGTCCACCATTCCTATGTGAAAACCAAACCATCCATGCGCCTTACCTCATTGTCCCCTCTTTTTACAGAGGGGATTTTTGTTGAAAAACGGTGTCGGAAATTGCTTGACGATCCGCTTTTATTTCCGTAAATTCATGAGACACCTCATCCCAAGATTGCTTAAAGACTGCTATATGAAAAAAGACCTTTCCTCTGGTGTAACACCTGCTCCTACGGTTACAGAAAATCCCACTGAAAAAAAAGGGGGCATGCACCGCCGAAAATTCGTGGAGCTGTCGGCTGCGGCGGCCCTTGGTTTTACTATTGTACCCCGGCACGTGCTGGGCGGTAAACATTTTATTCCACCCAGCGATAAGATCACCCTGGGCTATATCGGGCTGGGTACTCAGGGCATCCGGGAACTGCTGCCCCTGCTGGCGGTGCCGCAACTCCAGGTAGTGGCGGTGTGTGACCCGAGTAAAGAAGCCATTGGCTACCGCGACTGGGGACCCAATTACCTGCGGGATGAGATCCGCAAAACGATCCAGAAACCAGAATGGACTTCCGGCGGCGATGGCACGATACCGGGTGGCCGGGAAAACGGCCGCGATATTGTAAACACCTATTACGCCTCTGTGCGGCAGGATCAAAAGTTCAAAGGCTGTACAGCTTATGCAGATGCACGGGAACTGCTCCAAAAGGAAAAAGACCTCGATGCCGTCAAGATTATGACACCAGATCATCTGCATGGGGTGCTGTGCATGGCAGCCCTGCGGAGGGGTAAACATGTTCTGGTGCACAAGCCCCTTTCCAACCGGCTCCTGGAAGGAAAAGAGGTGATCGAGATGGCCCGTAATCATCCCAAAGTCATCACCCACCTTATTCCCTGGGATTCCAATGGCTCCATGGATACAGTAATGACCTGGATCAAAGGGGATGCAATTGGTACTTTGAAAGAAGTGCACAATTGGACCAACCGTCCGGTTTGGCCGCAATACCCCGAGCTGCCCACCGAGCGACCTCCTGTTCCTGAAGGCTTTGACTGGGACCTTTGGCTGGGACCCGAGGCGGAACGGCCTTACCATCCCAATTATACTCACATGGTGTTCCGGGGATGGTACGACTTTGGCGGCGGTTCCATGGCCGATATGGGCCATTATAGTTTATGGACGGTCTTTAACGCCCTGGGACTCACTTCACCCACCGTGGTGGAGCCGCACCGCAGCCATGTTTGTGACTTTAGAGGAGCCGTTCCTTTTCGCATTAATAATGATTTTTCGTTTCCCATGGCCAGTACGGTGAGATTCCGTTACCCGGCGAGTGGCAGCAGGGGGCCGGTGGACCTTTACTGGTACGACGGCGGTATGCAGCCGCCCCTACCCGATGAACTGGAGGCTACCGGTAAGGAACTGCCGCAGGAAGGCATGCTGTTCGTGGGCGATAAGGGAAAGATCCTCGCAGGCTTTAATATCCAGGAGCCCCGGATTATTTCCGGTAAAAAAATGGAAAGGGCCGAAGGGGTCAATGCCGATAAGCGCAGCCAGGTGCAGCAAACCTCCGAGGCGCTGCCGCGGTTTGTGCAGGCAATTAAAACCGGCCAGCAGTACCCCGGCAATTTTATGGAAGCTGGGCCTATTACTGAAGCCATTAACCTGTATGCCGTTGCCTTGCGGACCAATAAGTTATTACAGTACGATGCAGCGAACAGGAAGATCACTAACGTAGAAGCGGCCAATAAATACCTTAGGCGGGAGTATCGCAAAGGGTGGGAGCTGGGTCTGATTTAACCAAGAGCAGCCACCGCATCAACATTCATAACACTCAAAGCAAAGAAAATGAAAACCATCTCGCGCAGAACATTTCTCGGGCAGGCGGCCCTGGGATCCCTGGCGACACTGATGTTACCTGCCACAGAACTGCTGGCCCAATCCAGGGCTTTAAATATCCCATTGGGCTTTCAAACCTTCCCGGTCCGGGACCTGCTCGACAAAGACTTTACTGGCACCCTGAAAATGATGGCCGCCCAGGGCTACCGGCTGACCGAGATGTGTTCTCCCAAAGGTTATGAAAAGATTGGATTCGGGTCCCTGGTCAATATAAAACCACCGGAGCTACGCAGCATGATAAAGGATGCGGGCCTGGATTGTCCCAGCTGCCACTTTGGTTTTAGCGAGCTCACCGATCACCTGGACGAACGCATTGAATTTGCCAAAGAGCTGGGGTTGAGCCAGATGATCTGCTCCACCTTCTGGCTGCCCAAGACTGCTACGCTGGATGATTACCACGCCGCGGCCGACCGGTTGAACCGGGCAGCAGAAAAAATTAAAAGTGCCGGCATGCAAGCCGGCTTTCACAACCACAGCTTTGAATTTGTAACACTGGACGGCCAGCTGGTCTATGACGCGCTACTGGAACGCCTGGACCCCCACCTGGTGAAAATGCAGTTTCAGACCGAAGTGATCAACCTGGGGTACAAAGCGGCTACGTATTTTGAAAAATACCCGGGCCGGTTTATTTCTGCCCACCTGTCCGACTGGACGCGGGAGAAAAAGCAGGTGCCAGTAGGCAAAGGGGTGATTGACTGGAAAGAGTTTTTCAGGACCGCCCAAACCGGAGGGGTACAAAACTTTTTCGTGGAGATGGACCTAGAAAACATGAAGGAGAGCGTGGCTTATCTTCAAACAGTTTAAACAAGAAAAGAGTTATAGTAATGGCAGTATTAAATAGAAAGGATGATATATCCCTGGCCCAGTGGGCCCTAGTGGAAGAAATCCGGGCAGGGCAGTGGAAGACACTGGATTTTCCCCGCATTGCCCGGGAGGATTTTGGACTCAATGGCATCGAGTTTGTAAACACGCTCTTTGAAGTGCCAACGGAGGGTTACCTGAAGCAGTTAAAGCAGCAGGCAGCGATGTACGGCGTCACCATGGTACTGATAATGGTCGATGACGAGGGCGACGGGTGCGCGCCAACAAAGCAAGGTCGCCGGGAGTTTGACATTTTTCACCGCAAGTGGGTGGATATTGCCCATTACCTGGGCTGTCACGCCATCCGCACCAACTGCCGGGGCCCAGAGGGAGTGGACAAGATGAGAGCCCTGAACTGGGCGGTAGAATCTTACCAGATGCTCCTGGCGTACGCCCGGCCTTCGGGTATCCGGATACTGATTGAAAATCATGGCGGCGTCTCCAACGACGGAGACTGGATGGTACAACTGATGCAGCAAGTCAATGATCCACTTTTCGGTACCTACCCGGACTGGCGGGAGCCTCATCCGGATTTCGACAACTGGGCGTACCTGGATAAAACCCTGCCCTATGCAGGAGGCATGTCCTACCGCAACCAACCCACCGATGACCTCACGGCCCGGATGATACAATTGAGCAAAGACAAGGGCTACCAGGGGTGGTATGGCATTGAATCCAGCGGCAGAGAGGAGGTGAAAAAGGGAATTGAACTATTAAAAAAGTACCTGTGAAGCAGGCTGTTGAAGGGCAAGATGGAGCTGCAGCACGCTATTGAGTTGATCCGCAGTGACCGCCTGGTTACGGATAAGCCTACCAATTGGGCGGACCTGGGGTGCGGCACGGGTTTGTTTACGGGAGCCCTGGCGCACTTTTTATCGCCCGGCAGCGTGATTTATGCGGTGGATATTAGCCGAAGCGCCCTTTTCAAATTAGAGCCGCCAACAAATGGCGTGGTAATCGAAAAGATACAGGCGGATTTTGTTCGGGATGCTTTACCCTTTTCAGGCCTGGCGGGTATCCTGATGGCCAATGCGCTGCACTTTGTACGAGATCAGAAAACATTCATGATGAAAGCCGTCAACTTGCTGCAGCCCCATGGCTGTTTGCTGCTGGTGGAATATGATACCGATCAGGCGAATCCCTGGGTACCTTATCCGGTAAGTTTTGGTAAGCTGAAACATTTGATTGCAAAACTAGGTTATGGGACAGTGGAGAAGCTGGGAGTGCGGCCTTCGCTTTACCACCGGGCCGCCCTTTATGCCGCACTGGTTCAGGTGAATTGAAGGGTGGTTGATTTGTAATTATACTAAACTGGTTTCAAGTTTATGGAATGGCATCGTCAATGGTGAAGGGGCAATGCCATTTACAAACTGGATCATCATTTGGTATAACGTCTCTCACACCTGTCCTGCTGAGCTCCTTTCAGCATCTCCTTTGAACTCCTTCAAAACTCCATATAATGATCCATTTGAAAAGTGTCTATGACTATGGTTTTATCCTCCTGTAGGTAATGCTTCTTACTTTTTCTCCCCGAAAAAGTAAGCAAAAAGTTCAAGGCCAACCCGATGGCTCCGCCCGTTTGGCCTTGCCCACGCACAAGCAACCGTCACTACAGCAGGTATCCTGCACTATGAATTGTCGATTATTTGAAGAGTTCTTACTGGTATGGGTTCTTCAAGAAGTTCAAGCCTTTTTGCGTGCTAGGGTAAACTACTGCAGGCGCGGTATCCCGCTACCCTTTTCCTACAGCAACAAGAATCTGGAGTTATCGCGGGATAAGGCGCTGCACCAGTCTGGCTGTCCTGCTTTTTGCTTTTGCCTTTTCACTTTTGCCTTTGCTTCCAGCCTTTAGCCTTCAGCTTTTTGCCTTAGGAATGACAGGGCAGGCGGTAGAGGAAAAAACAACCTATCTGATACAAAGCGGTTATCAGTTTCATGAGTGGGTATTCACCATTGACCATTCACCATTAACGACAGGATTTTATAAATTTAAAAACAGTTTCATGTCCTACTGCATTGGTTCCCGCTCATACAGAAAAAAAAAGCTCCCCAACTACAACTACCTGCCATCAGCAACGCTTATAGGGTAGGAGCGGCAGCAGGATGACGCTGTCTTTCAACTATCAACTGGTTTTGTATAGCTGTGTGAGGCTGGTAGCAATACCTTGAACGTTGCTCCTTCTCCGGGTGTGCTTTCCGCCCAAATATAGCCACCGTGATTTTCCACCACTTTCCGGACGATAGAAAGTCCTACACCCGTACCTCGGTATTCTGCATTGCCATGCAGGCGGGTAAAAACATTGAAGATGCGTTGGGCGTCTTTTTGCGGAAAACCAATGCCGTTGTCGCGTACAACAATCAGGTGAAAGGATTGGTCCCACTCACCGGCAGGGACCACCTCCCTGGCTTCACTGCCGGATATCTTACGGGAAGAAATATGGATTTCAGGTGCCACACCAGGCTTGCTGTATTTTAACGCATTGGTGATTAGGTTTTGAAACAATTGCTGCATTTGCCGTTTGCTTCCGGTAATGGTGGGCAGCTGATCAATGGTGATCTTTGCTTTCTTTTGCTGCACTTCCAGTTCCAGGTCTCCCAGTACCAGTTGCAGCTTTTTATTTAAATCCACCGTTTCCTCCTCTGCCAACCCTCTGGTTGCCTGGGAGTAGGCCAATAGGTCGTCCACCAGGGAGCTCATTCGCCGGGAAGCGTTTTCCAGCCGTTCAAAAAAAAGCTTTTGCTCCCCGTTGAGCCTTTCATCGAGCTGGCTTTTCAGCCGGTCGGAAAAGAAGTGGATTTTCCGGATCGGTTCTTTCAGGTCATGCGAGGCGGCATAGGCAAAATCCTCCAGGTTGGCATTCAGCCGTTTGAGTTCCTCGTTGCTTTTTACAAGGGCCTCATTGGCGGCTGCCAGTTCTCCTGTCCGCTGAACCACGATTTCCTCAATTTTCTGACGGGCAAGTACCTGGCTCGTTACATCAACTGAAATAGCCAACACCCCCAGGATATTGCCTTCAACTCCTTTGTAGGGCTGGTAAACAAAGTTCAGATACACGGTTTCCCATCGTCCGTTGCGGAACAATTTTACGGGTCGTTCGTTGGCATAGAAGGGCACCCCTGTTTCATAGACCTGGTGCATGACGGCTTCCAAACCCTGGTTTCTGGCATCGGGCAGCGCATCAAAGATGGGTTGATTCATCACCTGCTCTTTTGGCTTTCCCCATATTTCGATCATGGCCTCGTTGGCCACATCCAACACATGTTCCGGGCCGAGCAGGATGCACATGGCTACAGGAGCCTGCAGGATCATGCTGCGGAAGTTGCGTTCACTTTGCTCTACCAGTTGTTTGGCATGATACAGATCAGTGACTTCGGCAGCGGTGTTCATCACGCCATAAATCTTTCCCTGCGCATTGTAGAGGGGTGTAAAACTGTAATTGAAGTAAAAAGGCTGGAGCTTTCCCTCTACTACCAAATCAACCCGCTGGTTACGGGCATGAAACGGAATGCCTGTTGTATACACCCTGTCCAGTGCTTCGTAGATGCCGGTATCGTTTAGCTCCGGCAAAACTTCCGCGTAGGTTTTTCCAATCAGGTCAGGTCCCTTTCCCCATACATCAATAATGGCCTGATTGGCCATACGGATACGCATTTCTCTTCCAGTATAAACACCAATCGGAAAGGGCGCACTGTCCACAAGGGCCCGTACTTCCTGGACACTTTCTTCAACTTTTTGCCGTGCCTCCACCTGTTCGGCAACATCGATCGCGACAACAATAACGCCTGAAATAGAGCCATCCCCTTCACGGAAGGGTTCAAAAACAAAGTTGAGGTACACCGTTTCAATGCTGCCGTTGCGAGGTAATGTTAAGGTAGCCTCTGAAGCGTAGACGGTTTCCCCTTTGGTATAGACCCGTTTCAGTAGTTGCTCAAAACCCTGGTTTCTGGCTTCGGGTAGTGCCTCAAAAATGGGCCGGCCCAAAAATGTCTCTGCAGGCTTACCCCAGATCGCAAATGCACGGTCGTTGGCTACTTCTACCATGTAAGAAGGGCCACGAAGAATGCACATGGCTATGGGTGCTTGAAGGATAGTATTTCGCAGGTTGCGTTCGCTTTCCTCCAGCTTTTGTTTGGCGATTACCTGCTCGGTAATATCGGTTGCGATCACCAAAACACCTGATATAGCGCCATCTGCTTCCCGAACGGGTTGGTAAGAAAAATTGAAATACCTGGTTTCATCCGTACTGTCTTTACGCCGGAATAC